>CALZJC010000341.1 GCA_945787525.1 Thermoanaerobaculia bacterium
GGCGAGCCGCGCAAGAGCCGGGTGTTTGTCGTCGTCAGCCGCCAGACGCTTCTCGACTCGCGTTTCTCCACTGTGGTCTGCGCCCCGGTCTACAGCCGGCGAGACGGCCTGGCCACCCAGGTGGACGTTGGAGCAGACGAGGGGCTGAAGCACGATTCCAGCATCCACTGCGACGCGCTGGTGAGCCTGCCGAAGTCCCGGCTGACCGACTTCGTGGGCAGGCTGGCCGCCGGGCGCGCGCCGGCTTTCGACCAGGCCCTGCGCGTGGCGCTCGGTCTAGCCTGAGCTAGCCTGACCTTCTCACCGATCGTCGCAGCGAAACGTCGTAGCTGCCTGAAGATGCAAGGCTTGCGACCGAGGGCACCGCAAGCGTGCTCGAAGCACGCTGAGGATGTCCGACAGGAGCGGAACGCCGCAGATTCAAGCAGATAGGACGTTTCGTAGACGATTGGTGAGAAGGTCAGGCTAGAGCGACAGAGGGCGGTGGATGAAGGCGCGCTTGCCCGGGCCGTAGTCGCCGGCGCTCTGGCCGGAGCCCTCGAGCAGCCAGCGCGTCGTCAGGAGGCCCTCCACCCCCACCGGACCGCGGGCGTGGATGCGGCTGGTGGAGATGCCCACCTCGGCGCCCAGGCCGTAGCGGAAGCCGTCGGCGAAACGGGGGCTGGCGTTGGCGAAGACCGATGCCGAGTCGACTTCGTCGAGAAAGCGGCGGCGGGCCTCGGCGTCCGCGCTGACGATGGCGTCGGTGTGGGCGCTGCCGAAGCGGTGGATGTGGTCCACCGCCTCGTCGAGGCTGTCCACGGTGCGCACCGCGAGGATCAGGTCGCCGTACTCGGTGGCGCCGTCCCGCTCGCCGGCGGCGACCGCTCCGGGACAGCTCTCGCGCGCCCGCGCATCCGCCCGCAGCTCGACGCCCGCCTCGCGCAGGGCCGCCGCGACACGCGGCAGAAGGGGCAGGAAATCACGATGCACCAACAACGTCTCGACGGCGTTGCAGGCCGCCGGGTAATCGCATTTGCCGTCCACCGCCAGCCGGGTCGCCATGTCGGGATCGGCGGCGGCATCGAGGTAGAGATGGCAGATGCCCTCGGCGTGGCCGAGCACCGGAATGCGGGTCGCGGACTGGATGGCGCGCACCAGCTCGCCGGAGCCCCGCGGGATCACCAGATCGATCAACTCGTCGTGCTCCAGCAGCGCCTGGGCGGCCTGGCGCCCGTCGACGCCGCTGATCACCGCCGGCGGCAGGCCTTCACCGGCCACCGCCCGGCGCATGCAGTCGACCAGCGCCCGGTTCGAGTGCCGCGCTTCCGACCCGCCCTTGAGCAGCACTCCGTTGCCGCTCCTGATCGCCAAGGAGCCGATCTGGATCGCCGCGTCGGGGCGGCTCTCGAAGATGATCAGCAGTACACCGATCGGGCTCGTGACCTGGCGCAGCTCCAGGCCCTCGTCGAGCTCGGTACGGCGCAACACGCGGCCGACCGGGTCGGTCGCCGCGGCCAGCGTCTCGACGCCTTCCACGAGGATCTCGAGCTTGGCCCGCGAGAGCTCGAGGCGGCCGAGAAGCGGCGGCGCCAGCCGGCTCTCCCGGGCCTCCTGCAGGTCGCGCCTGTTCGCCGCCAGGAGCCCGTCGCTCTCGTCGCGGAGCAGCGCCGCGAGCCGGGACAGGACGCGGCCGCGCACCTCGCCGCCGGCACTGCCGAGCCGACGCTGCGCCAAGCGCACGGCGCGCGCGGTGATGGCGGGGTCGTCGCTCATGAGCCCGGGACTCTCATCGCGTCGAGCCCTCCAGCATCATGTTGTCGCGATCGATCAGCGCGTCGTGGTTGCGGATGCCCGCCGGCGGCTCGCCGGAGCACCAGGCGCGGGTCACCTCGGCGTCCCAGAAGGCGATACCCCTGCCCACCGCCTCGCCACCGGGACCGCGCAGCTCGACCACGTCGCCGACGCGGAAATCACCCTCGACCCGCCGCACGCCGGCCGCCAGCAGCGAGGCCTTGCGCTGGCGTAGCGCCCGCACCGCCCCCGCGTCGATATCCAGGCATCCCCTGGTGGCCGCGGCAAAGGCGATCCAGCGGCGCCGCCCGTCGAGCCCCTTGTCGGCCGGAAACCAGGTTCCCACCTCGTCGCCAGCGAGCACCGCGTCGAGGGCGCCGGGCTCCAGACCAGAGGCGACCACCGCATGGCAGCCGGCCCGCGCCACCATCCCGGCGGCCTCGAGCTTCTTGCCCATGCCGCCGCGCCCGGCCTCCGAGCCGGGCCGGGGCGAAGCCGCCAACCGGTCTTCCGAGAGGTCGACGCGTTGGAGCAGGCGGGCCGCCGGGTGCTCCCGGGGATCACGGTCGAAAACGCCCGCGACGTCGGTCAGCAGCACCAGCAGATCGGCGTCCAGCTTTGCCGCCACCAGGGCGGAAAGGCCGTCGTTGTCGCCGAAGGCGTGCCGGCGCCCGTCGTCGGTGAAAGCGAGCTCCTCGGTGGAGACGGCGTCGTTCTCGTTGATGACCGGAACGACCCCGTGACGCAGCAGAGTCTGGAGGGTACTGCGCAGATTGAGATAGCGCAGGCGGTCCTCGAAGTCGCCGCGCGTCAGCAGTACCTGGCCGCAGACCTGGCCGAGCCTCTGGAAACCCGCCTCGTAGAGACCCATGAGCCGCGTCTGACCGACCGCCGCGCAGGCCTGTCTCTCCATCAGGTCGGCCGGCATCCCGCTGAAACCCAGCGCCTCGACGCCCAGCCCGACGGCGCCCGAGCTGACGATCAGCACCTGCCGCCCACGCTCCCTGAGACGCACCGCTGTCTCGACGACCGAGAAGATCCGCGGTAGGGCGACGCGGCCGTCGGGGTGGGTGACCACTCGCGTGCCCAGCTTGAGAACGACTCGCCGCGCCGCGGCCACGGGAGGTCTGGCGGGCTCGCTCACGGTGGCGAGGATTCTAGCCTGGCCTTCTCACCCATCGTCTACGTCCGCACGTTTGGTGCGGACTCAGGCAATCGGACGAGCCGGTGGTACGCCGCCAGCTGGCGCCGGAAGCCGGCTGCGACCTGTTCGGGATCCGGCACCAGCCCGGCGTCGGTGGCGACGCCCAGCCGAACACCGCCGGCGTAACTCAGCAGGCTCACTCCGAGGCCTACCCGGCCGCTCATCGGCACCCAGAACATCATGCCGCGGACCGCGGTCCCGGCCAGATGGACCCGCTCCCGCGGCCCCGGGACGTTGGTGATCACGGCCGTGGTCTTGGCGCCCACGAACTCGACCAGCATCTTCTGTACCTGCGCCGAGGTCAGCCCCAAGCCGGCCAGGATCTTCAGGGCCACGCCGGCCTCTGGGCTGGCCTTGAGACGATCCATGCGCCGGCGTACCTCGAAGAGGCGTTCGAGCGGATCCCGCACACCCACGGGCAACGAGATGAAGACCAGGCCGAATCGATTGCCGAGAGAGATCGGCTCGTCGGGGCGGCGCAGATCGACCGGCACTGCGGCATGCACATCCGGAGCGTGCCCGTCCGGCGCAGCGAGCGGCTCGCCGCGTCGCTCGAGATACAGGCGCAGGGCGCCACTGACCGCCGCCAGCAGCACGTCGTTGATCGTGCACCCGGTTATCCGGCCAACCTCCTTGACCTTTTCGAGCGATGCCTCGGTGGACCAGGCGACCCGCTTCTCGACACCCAGCTGGCCCTTGAGCACCGTATTGGGATCGGCTGGGCGAAGCAGCAGATGTCCGGCGGCCCGGCCGCCCGCAAGGCCCTCACCGGCGAGCTCGAGCAGCCGACTGGGCAGCAGCTGGCCGGCGCCGCGAAACAGAGTGCGGGTCAGATCCCCGACCTTTCCAGCCCTCCCCGTGCGGACCGGCGGCGCCGGCCCGGCGCCGGCCCCACCGCCAGGCTCCTCACCGGTGAGCGACAGAAGCACTCGCATCAGCGCCATGCCGTCGCCGATCGAATGGTGGATGCGGGCCAGCAGAGCGTCGCCCCCGCGGTAGCCCTCGATCAGGTGGAGCTGCCAGAGCGGCATCTCGGGATGCAGCGGCGTCGATGCGAGGCGGCCGACCACTTCACGCAGACTCCCCTCGTCCCCGGGCGAAGGCAGGGCGTAGCGCCGCAGGTGGGTGGAGAGGTCGAAGTGGGGATCGTTCTCCCAGCAGAGCCGCCGCCGAAGACGGCCCCGCTCCACCACTCGCTGCCGGAACCGGTCGAAGATCAGCAGGCGGCGCTCGACCGTCTCGACAAGTCGTGACCAGTCAGCGGAGCCCTCGAACGACAGCAGGGCGCTGACCACCATGAGGTTGGTGGGATGGTCCATGCGCAGCCAGGCCACGTCCACCGGGGACATCGGACGGGGAGAGCTACCTGGCGGCATTTCGTTTCCCGAGACAGCCATGAAGAAGACGGCCGGGCACCGGCCCGGCCGCCTGGAGTCCCCAGCCGGGCCACC
>CALZJC010000342.1 GCA_945787525.1 Thermoanaerobaculia bacterium
AGACCGAAGTTGCGATCGATCGCTTCACCCTGCTCAGTGGCCCGCAGCCTGCCGGCCACCGCCGCGGGGGGCGCCGCCATGATCGCCCGGTGGGCCTTGCCGCCGCCGCGGCTGATGGTGCCGCCGCGGCCGTGGAAGACGGTCAGCTCGGCGCCGGCGCCCTCGAGCTCCGCCGCCAGGGCGGCCTGGGCTCGCTGCAGCGCCCAGCGGGAGGCCGCCAGACCGCCGTCCTTGTTGCTGTCGTAGTAGCCGACCATCACCACCTGCAGGCGCTCGCGCTCGTCAAGGAGCCGTCGGTAGACCGGATCGTCCAGCACGCAGCCGAGGATCTCCGGCGCCGCCCGCAGATCGGCCACCGTCTCGAGCAGCGGCGCCACGTCCAGCGGCACCCGCTGGCCTTCGGTCAGGCCGCCCCAGCGGGCCAGAAGCAGCACGCTGAGCACGTCGTCGGCGCCCTCGGTCATGCTGATGATGAACGGCCCCAGCGCGACCTCGCCGAACCGCCGCCGCCCCTCCGCCAGGGCGGCGAAGACCGCCAGGACGCGGCGGTCCTCCGCAGCCGGCTCGGCGACCGGCGCGGCGCCCTCCGCGAGCGCCTGACGCAGCCGTCGCTGGCGCTCGACGACGCTCTTCTCGAGCCAGCTCTCTTCGCCCAGCAGCCGCCCGACCACCCGCCGATGCACGAGGGCGTCCTGGCGCACGTCGAGCGCGGCGAGATGGAAGCCGAAGCACTCCGCCCGCCGCAGCAGGCGCCGGACGCGGAACAGACCGGCGTGGCGTCCCCGGTTGCGCTCCAGGCTGGCGGCGATCAGGCGCAGGTCGGCGGTGAACTCCGCGGCATCGCCGTAGGCGCCTGTAGCGCCGGTCCCGGTGGCCTCGAGGCGGGCGGCGATCAGGCTCAGCAGGACCCGGTAGGGCATCTGCCGATGGCGCGCCGGCACCGCCGCCATGGCGTCGGGGAAGCCACCGGCGTAGTCGGCGATCCGGCCGGTCACCTCAGGATCGACGGCCACCCGCGAGCGCGACTGGCTCAGCCGCCGCGCCAACCGCCGCGCCTCGGGCAGATAGAGGTCGAGGATCAACCGGCGGTGGCGCTCGAGAGTGGCCAGCAGAGTGCCGGCGTCGACGTTGGGATTGCCGTCCATGTCGCCGCCGACCCAGGAGGCGAACCGCAGAATGGTCGGCATCGGCCTGGCGCGGGTCTCGTCGCCCCAGGTCTCGGCCAGTGCCTCTTCCAGCGTCTCGTAGAACATCGGCACCACCGGGTAGACGACATCGGTGAGATAGAACAGCACGTGCTCCATCTCGTCGGCCACGGTGGGGCGTTCTTGGTGCTGCTTCTCGGTCTGCCAGGCTGCGGTCACCTCGGCGCGGACCCGCGCCCACAGCACCCTCTCCTCGGGCGGCGTCAGCGACGGGTCCAGCCGTTCCACCAGCCGCTGGGCGATGCGCTGCTGCTTCTCGAGGATCGTGCGGCGCGTCGCTTCGCTGGGGTGGGCCGTGAACACCGGCTCGATGCGCAGGCTCGCCAGCAGATCGCCGATCTCTGCCGGCCCGACGCCGGCCTCGCGCAGGCGCGTGGCGCTCTCAACCAGGCTGCCGCGCTGCGCCAGCCGGCGCTGCTGATAGTCGCGGCGGCGGCGGATGCGGTGCACCTTCTCGGCCAGGTTGACGAGCTGGAAGTAGGCGGCGAAGGCCTGCGCCAGCTCGGCCGCCGGCGCCGGCTCGAGGCCGGCGAGCAGCGGCCACAGCTCGTCGTCGGCGCGGCTGTCGCCTTCGCGGCGGCGGATTGCCGCGTGCCGCACCGACTCCACCCGCTCCAAGAGCTCGACGCCACCCTGCTCGGCGAGCATCTCACCAACCAGTTCGCCGAGCCGGCGGACGTCGGCCCGCAGCGGCTCGTCCTTGGCCTCGAAGCGGATCCCGCGGCGCGTCATCCCGCAGGTCAGGCTAGATCTTGGCGCCGCAGTACTTGCAGAAGACGGCGTCGGAGGCGTGATCCTCGGCGCCGCACTCCCCGCAGGCCTCGGTGCGGGTCGAGTGCTTGAGGGCGCCGGCGATCTCCACCGTCACGATGCCGGTGGGCACCGCGATGATGCCGTAGCCCAGAATCATCACCGCCGACGCCAGGACCTTGCCGAGCACGGTCTGTGGCGCGACGTCGCCGTAACCCACCGTGGTCATGGTCACGATCGCCCAGTAGACGCTCTGGGGGATCGAGGTGAAGCCGTTTTCGGCGCCCTCGACGAGGTACATCAGGGCGCCGACGATCAGGACCACGGTCAGCACCCCGCCGAGAAAGACGACGATCTTGCGGCTCGAGGCCCTGAGCGCCGCGTGCAGCATGCGCGCCTCGCCGACAAAATGCGCCAGCTTGAGCACCCGAAAGACTCGCAACAGACGCAGGGCGCGGATGACGATCAGCGACTGGGTGCCGGCGACCAGCAGGCTCAGATAGGTCGGCACGATGGCCAGCAGGTCGACGACGCCGAAGAAGCTGCCGGCATAGCGCCAGGGCCGGCCGACACAGGCCAGCCGCAGGGCGTACTCGACCGTGAACAGAATGGTGAACACCCATTCCGCCGCACGCAGCTGCGCCCCGTAGACCGCCCGTACTGCGGGCACCGTCTCCAGGCTCACCGTCACGACGCTGAGCACGATGGCGATCAGCAGCGCGACGTCGAAAGCCTTACCGAAAGGGGTCTCGGCCTCGAAGATGATCTCGTGCAGTCTGACGCGCCGGCCGCTGGGCGCCGGGACGGATCTAGCCACCCGCGGACTCTACCCCAGGGGCGGAGCCGGGATCGGCCTGCCCGCCGGCTACCCGGCTAGAATCAGGGGCCGAGCGCGCCCGGCCGTTCCACCGGTCGGTGCGCTTCGCTACCAGGAGGTCGCGGTCATGAGACTCAAAACCCTGCTCTGCATCCTGCTGGCCGCCGCCGCGGCTCTTGCCGTCGGCGCTCAGGAGCCCGCCGCGGGCGAGCCAGCTCCGAGAGAGACCGTCGCCGGTGACCAGGCCGCCGTCGACCCCCTCACCCGGCTCACCGAGCCCGGCGAGCACCACGAGCACCTGGATCGGCTGGCCGGCGACTGGGACCTGACGATCAGGGTCTGGCCGTCACCCGACGGCGAGCCGGTCGAGTCGGTGGGCACCGCCGAGGCACGCTGGATCCTCGACCGCCGGTTCCTGTGGACCATCTACCGCGCCGAGGTCTTCGGACAGCCGTTCGAGGCCTGGTCGATCGAGGGCTACGACAATCAGGCCGAACAGTACGTCGGCACCTGGCGCGATACGCAAGGCACCTACACGCTGGTCTACCGCGGCAACTGCCGCCAACCGCCGCCGCCAGAGGGAGAGAGCGAGGTCGTGGCGGTGCCTCCGGGCACGTACCGCGTCATGACGACGAAGCTCACCGACCCGGCCTCGGGCGAGCTGCTCGATATCCGCACCGAGCTGCGGATCCAGGAGGATGGCGGCTTCACCCAGGAGTCGTTCATCGTCCTGTCGCCCGCGGAGTCGCTCAAGAACCTCGAACTGGTCGGCCGGCGGCGCAGCGGCGGTTAGCCCGCTCGAGGAGCCGGCATGCGACTCTCCAGAGGCCGGCGCCGGCTGCTCCTGCTGGCCGGCCTGCTGCTGCTCGCCTGGGCCGTCCGGCAGTTTGCCGCGCCGCCCTCCGGTGACGGCGAAGCGGTCATCGCCGAGGCGTATCGCTACCGCCGCTCGGGTCTGATGGTCGAGGCCGAGGGCACGGTCGAGCGCCTGCTGGCCGACGACCGGGAGGGACCGGCTCACCAGCGCCTCATCGTGCGGCTCGCCGCCGGTCAGACCGTGCTCGTCAGCCACAACATCGATCTCGCACCCCGGGTGCCCGCCGCGCCGGGTGACCGGATCGGCTTCCGCGGCCAGTACGAGTGGAACGACCGTGGCGGCGTGGTGCACTGGACCCACCACGACCCGCAGGGCCGCCGGGCGGGCGGCTGGCTGCGCCACGATGAGCGGATGTATCGCTGATGCCCAGAATCCACGACCGGCTCGAGATCCCCGACGCGGAGCTCAGCTTTGCCACCGGCCGCAGCTCGGGACCGGGGGGCCAGAACGTCAACAAGGTCGAGACCCGGGTGACCCTGCTGTTCGACGTCGACGGCTCCCCCAGCCTCAGTCAGAGCCAGAGGGATCGTCTGCAACGGCGGCTGGCGACACGCATCAACAAACACGGCGTGCTGCGGGTGGTCAGCCAACGCCACCGCACCCAGGCCGCCAACCGGCAGGCCGCCACCGAGCGATTCATCGAACTGGTGCGCGGCGCGCTGCGCCGGCAACGCCGGCGGGTCGCCACCAGCCC
>CALZJC010000343.1 GCA_945787525.1 Thermoanaerobaculia bacterium
GTAGACGGCGCGCCGACCACGGCCCGTCCAATGGCAAGCGAGGTCCTAGCGCCGGCGAAGGAGGCGAGAGCTACTTCCCCGCATTCGGAACCGCTCGAGCCGTCCCCTGGCGGACCCACCCCTCGACGCCTCTTGCCGGCCGGCCCCGCCGCATTGCCTGCAGGCCACTTCGAGAAGGCGGTCCTCACCGTCTCCCGCGGGGGACGGCGCCCGACGATGGAGTGGGTCATCCGTCGCGAGATGGTCGGGGCGAGAGGATTTGAACCTCCGGCCTCACGGTCCCGAACCGTGCGCTCTACCAGGCTGAGCTACGCCCCGTGGATCCTGCGATCGGAATGTCACTGGCGACCTTCCGGATGCCAGCGCACGAGGATACCGCCGCCCTCTGAGAGGGTCAAGACAGTTGCGATAGAATCCCACACAGAATGTCGATCAAGACCCTCAGTGAGCTGTTTCTCGTCGTCGCCGGGCGTCAGAAGGCGGACTGCCTGCTGCACAAGGTCGGCGGCACCTACCAACCGATCTCCTCGGCCGAGCTGGTCGACCGCGTGCGCCGGCTGGCCACCGCCCTCCTCGACCTGGGGGTCAAGCGCGGCGACCGGGTGGCCCTGATGGCCGAGAACGGGCCCCACTGGCCGGTGGCCGACTTCGCCACGCTCTGCGTCGGCGGCGTCCTGGTGCCGATCTACCCCACCCTGACGCCGGACCAGGCGGCCTACGTGGCCAACGACTGCGGCGCCGAGCTGGTCCTGGTCGAGGGACGGGACCGTCTCGACGGCCTGCTGGGCGAGCGCGCCGACATGCCGGCCGTCAAGCAGTTCGTCGCCATCGCCGTCGAGCCGGACGGCGACGAAGCGGTGAGCTTCTCGCGCCTCCTGGCCGAGAGCGAGGCGATGCCGGCGGACGAGCTCGAGCGCCAGGCGCGCCTGGCCAAACCGGACGATCTGGCTACCTTCATCTACACCAGCGGCACCACCGGCAACCCCAAGGGCGTGATGCTGACCCACGGCAACATCACCTCCAACGTGCTGGGGTCGCTGGAGTGTATGGACATCGACGGCAGCTATACGGCGCTCTCGTTCCTACCGCTGTCGCACTCGTTCGAGCGCACCATCGACTACATCTACTTCTACAAGGGCTGCACCGTCGCCTACGCGGAGTCGGTTTCGGCGGTGGCCCAGAACATGCGCGAGGTGAACCCCCACGCCTTCGTCTCGGTACCGCGGGTGTACGAGAAGGTGATCGCCAAGGTGCACGAGGGCGTCACCGCCAGCCCGCCGATGAAGCAGAAGATCTTCCACTGGGCCGAAGGCGTAGCGCGACAGGCGCTGCCCTATCGCCTGCAGCGCAAGAAGCCGCCGGGCCTGCTGGGCGTCAAGACGGCGCTGGCCGACAAGCTGGTGTTCGGCAAGATCAAGGCGGCGCTGGGTGAGCGTTTCCGCTTCGCATTCTCGGGGGGCGCGCCGCTGGCGCCGGAGATCGCGCGCTTCTTCTGGGGCGCCGGCATCGAGATCTACGAGGGCTACGGCCTGTCCGAGACCTCGCCGGTGCTGACCGTCAACCGGCCCGGCAGGACCAAGCTGGGCACGGTGGGCCCGGCGCTGCCCGACGTCGAGCTCAAGATCGCCGAGGACGGCGAGATCCTCGCTCGGGGGCCCAACATCATGCGCGGCTACCACAATCTGCCCGAGGCCTCCGCCGAGGCGATCGACGACGAAGGCTGGTTCCACACCGGTGACATCGGCGAGATCGACGCCGACGGTTTTCTCAAGATCACCGACCGCAAGAAAGAGATCATCGTCAACGCCTACGGCAAGAACGTGGCGCCGGCGCCGATCGAGAACGAGCTCAAGGCCAGCCGGTTCATCGGTCAGGCGGTGGTCATCGGCGACCGGCGCAAGATGCTGGCCGCTCTGCTGGTGCCCGACTTCGAGACTCTGCGGGGCTGGGCCAAGAGTGAGGGTGTCGCCGGCGACGACGTCGCGGCCCTGCTTGCCGAGCCGCGGGTGCGGGAGCTTTTCGAGCACGAAGTGAAGACGGTCAACGGCGAGCTGGCCCGCTACGAGCAGATCCACGTCTGGGAGCTGCTGTCCGAGGAGTGGACCATCGAGACCGGCGAGCTGACCCCGACCCAGAAGATCAAGCGCCGGGTGATCAACCAGAAGTACGGCGAGGTCATCGAAGGCCTCTACCGGCGCGCCAAAGGCGACTGATCCGGCGTCGGATCCCGAGAGAGACGGGCTCCGGGCGCCGCTTTCCCACTCCTGAGAGGAGGTCCCCACTGTGTCGCGCGTATTCCGCCTGAACGAGTTGGGCGATGGGCTGGCCACGCTGACCTTCGACGACCCGGACAAGAGCGTCAACGTCTTCAGCCGAGCTGTGTTGGCCGAGCTGGACCGCCAGATCGAGGAGCTCGGTGGACGGGACGACATCCGCTGTCTGGTGCTCCGATCGGGCAAGCGCGGCAACTTCATCGCCGGCGCCGACATCGCAGAGATCGCCCACGTCCGCGACGCGGCCGAAGCCGAGGCCGGCGTGCGTATCGGTCAGCGGCTGTTCAACTCGTGGGCGGCGCTGCCCTTTCCGACGATCGCCGCGGTGCGCGGCACGTGCGTCGGCGGCGGCATGGAGCTGGCGCTGGCCTGCGACCACATCCTGATCACCGACCGGGCGGACGTCCGCATCGGTCTGCCCGAGGTGCGCCTCGGCATCCTGCCGGCCTGGGGCGGCTGCACCCGCCTGCCGGCCCGGGTGGGTCTGGCCGCCGCCCTGGACATCATCCTGGCCGGCAAGACGGTTCGACCATACAAGGCGTTCAAGATCGGCCTGGCAGACGCCCTCATCCCCGACGCCGCTTTCGGCCACGGGGTGCGAGATTTCGCCCGCCGGCTGCTGGCCGGCAAGAAGCCGGCCGAGCGTGGCGCTGGCCTCAAGGGGCTGCTGCTGGAGAAGAACCCGGTCGGCCGCAAGCTGGTGTTCGACCAGGCGCGCAAGCAGGTGATGAAGAGCACCGGCGGCCTCTACCCGGCGCCGCTCAGAGCCATCGAGGTGGTCAAGGTCGGTATCGACGAGGGGCTCGACGCCGGACTCGACGCCGAGGCCCGGGCGGCCGCCCAGCTGGCGATCTCGCCGACCTGCAAGAACCTGGTGCATCTCTTTCACCTGATGGAAGGCGCCAAGCAGAACGGCGGCGGCCCGGCGGCCCCGCCGGTGCGATCCGCCGCGGTGCTCGGCGCCGGCGTCATGGGCGGTGGGATCGCCCAGCTGCTGGCCGGCCAGGCCGATCTGCCGGTGCGCCTCAAGGAGATCGCCGTCGAGCCCCTGGCCAGCGGTATGGAGCACGCCGCCGGGCTGTTCTCGAAGCAGGTCAAGCGGCGCTGGCTGAGCAAACCCGAGGCGAAGCGCAAGATGGCCCTGCTGCGGCCGACGCTCGGCTACGCCGGTTTCGAGCGCGTCGACTTCGTCATCGAAGCGGTGGTCGAGCGGCTCGACATCAAGCAGAAGGTCTTCGCCCAGCTGGCCGAGTATGTGCCAGAGGACGCGGTGCTGGCCTCCAACACGTCCTCCCTGTCCATCGACCTGATCGCCGCCGACACCCCCCACCCCGAGCGCGTCGTCGGCATGCACTTCTTCAACCCGGTGCACAAGATGCCGCTGGTCGAGGTGATCGCCGGCCGGCGCACCTCCGAGGCAACCGCCAACCGGGTGGTGGCGCTCTGCCGCCGTCTCGGCAAGACCCCGGTAGTGGTCAAGGACGGCCCCGGCTTCCTGGTCAACCGGCTGCTGATGTTCTCCATGGCCGAGGCCCTGTGGCTGCTCGACGAGGGCTACGCCATCGAAGAGGTCGACCGCATCATGAAGGACTGGGGCCTGCCGGTCGGGCCGTTGACTCTCACCGACGAGGTCGGCATCGACGTGGCCGTGCATGTGGCGCACATCATCGGTGAGGCGTTCTCGGACCGCCTGGCGCTGCCCGAGTGGCTCGACCGGCTCACCGCGGACGGCCGGCTGGGCGTCAAGGTCGGCAAGGGCATCTACCGCTACGAAAAGGGAGAGCGCCAGGGAGTCGACCCCGCCGTCTACGAGATCATCGGACACAAGCCGTCGGGCGCCCCAGCCGATCCCGACCTCGTCGCCGACCGCCTGATCCTGCCGATGGTCAACGAGGCGGCGCGCTGTCTCGACGAGGGCGTGGTGGCCGACGCCGGCGCGCTGGACCTGGCGATGATCATGGGCACCGGCTTCCCGCCGTTCCGCGGCGGTCTGCTGCGCTGGGCGGACGGCCAGGGACTGGCCGGGCTCGGCGAGACCATGGAACGGCTGGCGTCACAGGTGGC
>CALZJC010000344.1 GCA_945787525.1 Thermoanaerobaculia bacterium
CGGGTACGTGGGGCGCTCAGACATGCTCTCGGTCATTGGCCCGACTGCGCGCGGCGGGACTGCGGTGAGATCGAGCCTTGGAAGATGCTCTTTGACAAACCGTGACACAGATCAGCGGCCAAGTCCACCCGTTCGGGTAGGGCGTGAACCACCCCTGGGGGTGGTAGACCTGGGCCGTCCGCCGCTCCGCGGCGCTTCCCCGAGCCGGGCGCTGGAGCCACCTCTGCGGGGCTCAGGAGCTCCTGCCGGTGACCACGAACTGCGGCAGCGTCTCCTCACCTGCCGTCCAGTCCGGGATCTGGCGCCAGGTCTGCAGCGACCCCACGATGGTCTGGTAGTGCTGCAGAAAATGGAGGAAGAGCGCCTCTTTGACGATGTGGTTCTTCGAGATCCCCAGCCTCTTGGCGGCCTGTCCGGCGGTGACGAGGTTCAGCATGCGGACCGTTGGCAGCACCGGGTCGAAGGTGACGTTTGTGAGCGGCAGCTTGTCCCAGAACCGCTTGAGCGGCTGCACCGCTTCGTAGGCCGGGCCGCCGACGATCTTGCCGAGCTGGAAGCCCCAGGCCAGGGGATCGACCGATAGGTTGAGGATGCCCCGCGGCTCCTCGGCGACGAAGACCGCCCGAACCGTGATCTCGCCCGAATCCCGGATCTCCCAGACCATCTGCTCGAAAGCGGGCTCGAGCTTGCCGGGGCCATAGCCGAAGGCGCTCGGCTCGGGATCGTTGACGAAGGCGTAGCCGAAGCCGTAGCGGCCGCGGATGCCGGGCTCGGGGCGCTCCTCGTTGACCACGAAGTCGGGCGACAGCACGAGATAGTTGAACACCTTGGCAGGCATCCTCATCTGCGGGCCGCTCTTGCCGAATGGCTTGAGATCGAGGCCGAAGCTGAAGATCGGGTTCTTCAGCACGATCCACTCGAACTCGTCGTCGAAACGCCGCAGATCGACGATCGCGCCGCGCTCTTCCTCGGCGAAGCTGCCGGCCTCGGCGTCGCCGCGGCGCTTGTAGTGGATCTGGGAGAACCCGAAACCCTCGATTGCGGAGTCCTCCTCGGGGTGCGCGCCGGACATGCCGAGCCCCGACGACGCGGCCGAATCGGACTCCGGAACCGGATGCGGCTGGCGGTAGTCGCTGACCCGCATGAAGTAGCGCAGGATGAACTCCCGGATCTGTCCGTCCAGCCAGTCGACCGCGGTGCCTTCGTAGCCGGGCGGCGCCTTGGGCTCGTCGTAGAACATCTCCTGGACATTGCCGTTGACCCGCACCCTGCCCGACGAGAGCTTGACGCAGTCGAAAAAGCCATAGCTCTTGTCTTCGGGCCGGTTGAAGACCGCGGCCTCTTCGTAACGCTCCTCGTAGCTGTTGTCGGCGTCCGCCTGTTGCCACCACCGGAGCAGATCCACACCGTCGCGCAGCGCCTTCGGCACCGCCTCGAGCAGGCGGCGCTCTGTCTCACTGAGCTTGTCGTTGTCGCTCATGCCTTCCTCTGGCGCGGGGTCGAGTTCCGGCGGAGAGCGCGGAGCCGAAACCTCGCGTCCCTGGCTAGAAGCTCCAGTTCAGTCCGATCAGCACGGAGTCCAGCTTGTTCGACGTGTCCATCGTGCCTTGCACGACGTTCTGCAGATCGGGGTACGGCCCGATGATGTGCTCTCTCGGGACGATGTAGAACCCGGCTTCGGCGGTGACCTTGTCGGTCAGCTTGAAGCCGGCGCCTGCGGTGTAGTGCTTCTGGAAGGTCGCCGGCGCGCCGGTGGCGGTGAGCACGACCTCCGGTCGAAGCGGCGTGTCGGCGTGGTTGTACCCGGCGCGCAAGGTCCACTTGCTGTTCGCCTTGTACTCGACGCCGGCCTTGAAGGCCCAGACGTTCTTCCATCCGAAGGGGAAGACGATGCCGTCGACGATACCGCCGGGGCTGCCGAAGCCTGCGACTCCGTCGTACTGGATCCACAGGATGTCGACGGCGACGTTGGTCTTCGGGTTCACCTTGATACCGGCGCCGACGGTAGCGCTGAGGGGCCCATCCAGATCGAAATCGAGCGGTCGGTTGGCTCCGAAATTCGGGAAGGTCGGGTTGGCGATCTCCGAGTTCCAGGTGAACGGATCGAAATCCTGGGCCGTCGTCAACGACCCGCCGATGCCGACCTTCTCATTCAGGGTGTAGTAGAAACCGAGCTGCACACTGAACGCCATCTCGCTGACCAGGTTGCCGCCCTGGGCGTAGAAGCGCCCCGCCTCGTTCTCGTCGAAGACCCTGTGGGGCAGGGGAGCGATAGCCAGTTCGGCTAGGTAGGCGTTCAGCGATGCACCCAGCGCCAGCTTCGGGGTGGCCTGGTAGGCCACGGCGATGGGGATCTTGGTCACCCGATGGTCCGTGTAGATGCGGCCAAAGCCGAGCGGCGTGTTGTTGAACACGATGCTGGCGGGGTCTTCCGGGTAGTCGGTGCGAAAGCCGGCGATGCCGATCAGTCCGAAACCGTAGGCCCACTTGCTGCCCGGCTCGTGCATCGACCAGCCGAACGAAGGGAGGACGCCGGCCTGTTTCGACGGATTGGTGCGGCCCGTCGAGCCGTCGTTGAGCGTCACCTCGATCTGGATTCCATCCTCGAAGAACTCGGTGGCGAACGTGATCTGGCTGCCCTCACTCGCGGCGAGCAGGGCGGGGTTGAACATGAGCGCCCCGACCGGCTCCATCCACAGCCCGGCGCCGGCGCCGGCCATGGAGCTGTTCACGGGTCCGAAGCCGTGCAGCATGTTTCCGTTGCCGGCCCACACCGGCACGGCGGCAAGCGCCACCAGCGCGCAGACCGTGATGATTCTCATCGATTCCCTCATATCCCCCTCCTCGTGACGGTCGGTGTCGCTGCGACTGGAGAGGCCTGGCCCAACTCCACCGGCCCTGGCGTCACCGGGCTGCCTCTCCCGCGCAGAGTACGAAATCTGGTCGTTACTGTACACCAAGTCATGATAGGTTCCACCGCCAGATGGCATGCACAATCGCCTGATCTTGGCGCGGTGAGCGACCCTCGCCGCAAAGAGAGAGCCCTGAGACGACACGCCGGTTTCACGTGCCGGCCGTCGCCATGAACAGACCTGAGCAGCCCGGGAGGAGAGCGGTGACACGGAATCTCGATACGCAGACCTTCGTGGTTTTGGGAGAGGGGCTAGCCGCCGGCGTCGGCCATTTCAGCCTGACCGAGGACGTCCAGAAGTGGAGTTTTCCGGCGCTGGTGGCCGAGAAGCTCGGTGCGGCGTTCGACCAGCCGCTGCTCGAGCCGCCCGGCGTGGGCAATGTCGGCTTCCAGCAGCAGCCGGCGATCGTGCCGGACGCGCTGCAGACCTCGGTGCTGGTGGACTTCCCGCGCGCCGCGGCCGACCTCGGCAACCTCTCGGTGCCCGGCTTCAGCGTCGCCGATGCCCTCCGCCGCCGGCCGCGGGCGCCGATGGTGTGGACCGACGATGCGCAGCAGACCCTGACCAACCTGATCCTCGGCGTCCCGGCTCTGACCGAGGGGGGCGCCAAACCGCCCACCCAGGTGGAGTACGCCAAGGCGCGCAATCCCACCCTGGTGCTCGTCGCCCTGGGCTATCAGGAGATTCTGGAGCCGCTGGTGCCCGGACACGTCCACGGCGGTCGGCGCTCGGAGCTGGCGGACTTCGGCAAGCACTACAAGAAGCTGCTCGACGAGCTCTCCGGCGACGGGACCACCGTCGTCGTCGCCACGATTCCCAACCCGCTCGATACCGCCTACTTCTCGGATCTCGAGACCGCCGCCCACATCCTGCGCACCGAGGTGCCGTTCCTCGAGGAGCAGTACGAGCTCGAGACCGGCGATCTGATCGGCCTCGAGGGGCTGCTCGAGATCGGCTACCAGTTCCTGGCCCGCCAGGTCTCGGGCAAGCTGCCCGCGGGCGCGGTGATCTCCGCCGCCGAAGCCGGCCGGATCTCCGACGGCGTCGACGTGCTCAACGGCAAGATCCGCCAGCTGGCGGCCAAGCAGGACGCTCTCGTGTTCGACCTTCATGGCTACCTGGCGAAGGTGGCCGAAGACGGGGCGAAGGTCGGGCGCCGCGACCTCAGCCCCGACTACCTCGGTGGCTTCTACCTGCTCAACGGCGTCTTTCCCGGCCGCACCGGCCATGCCCTGATCGCCAACGAGCTGCTGGCCACCCTGAGCGGCCACTTCGCCAGGAGCTTCGGTGAAGTCGACGTCGCGAAAGTGATGAAGGACGACGGCAACACGCTGTCGAAGATCGCCGAAGGCGGCACCTTCACCGACGAGTACCTCGAGCCTCGCACCCGCGACGACATGCCGCCGCTGCCGCCGGGT
>CALZJC010000345.1 GCA_945787525.1 Thermoanaerobaculia bacterium
GTCGCCGGCCCCGTAGCGCTCCAGGTAGAGGCGGGTCCGCTCGGGATCGGAAAGCGTCAGATAGGCCTCGGTCGCGCGCTCGAAGAGCAGCTCGAGGCCACCCTGGCCGGCCAGGCCGAGCCGCCGGCTGTGGGCCGGATGCACCAGCCGGGCGACCTGCGTGTAGGCGTCGTGGATCGCCTCGCTCTCGGCGCTCAGGCTCAGCCCGAGAAACTCGTAGTGGTTCAGCTCGCCGAGCCGCCGCAAGAGCTCCTTGAGCTGGCGCCGATGCTCCTCGATCCCCAGCTCGAGCGGCCGGCGCACCAGCTCCTGGCGGAACCGCTCGCTAAAGCGCTCCACCAGCTGGCGAGCGACCGTGGCGTCCGGCACCAGCTCCGGCGCGTGCTCTCGCGGACGGATCAGATCGGCGGCCTGGAGCCGGCAGAGCCGTTGCAGCGCGCCGGTCAGATCCAGGTCCACCTGGCGCAGTAGATCCTTGACCGCGACCGGGTGCTCCATGCGCGACAGAAAGAACGCCTCGTGGGGGTCGAGGTCCAGCTCGGCTTGCCGTTCGGGGTCGATGGCCACGAACTCACGCTCCTGGCCGCCGAGCTGGCGCAGCAGCTGAAAATCGTCCCGGCCCTCGATCGCCTCCTCCATCAGCACCTGGGCGGTCGGTAGCGGCGCGATCCACTGGTCGGCGGCCTCTTCCCGGCCCTCGCTGAACTCGTAGCTACCTTCCGTCCACAGACCGCAGACCGCGGCCAGACGACGCGCCACTTTCTGGGTCGGCAGTGCGGCGGCTGCTTTGGCCAGCGGGTGGCCCACCGGCAGACACAGATCACCGCCCTGAAAGTAGAAGCGCTCCTGGCGGCCGTCACCCTCGAGGCGCAACTCGCCGGTGCGCCGCTCGACGTAGATCCCGCGGACGATGGAGATCAGCGAGCGCTCGGAGAGCAGCCCTTCGGCGTCACGCATGGTCACCTATTATGTCGTTTTCACGCCGGGCTCACGAGCACGCACGGCAGGCACCGGCGCCGGCCGCCGGGGAATCAGACGCCTCTTCTGTCTGCTTCCCGCAGAGCTCCGTGGAGCCGCTCGCCAAGCACCGGCCCCAGCTCGGCCTGCAGATCGGCACGCGAAGCGCCGCGCACGCCTGCGAGGCTGCCGAACCGACGCAGCAGCTGGCGGCGACGACGCGGACCGATGCCGGCCACGGCCTCGAGACCGCTGGCCAGCTGGCGCCGCGAACGGCGGCGGCGATGACGATCGACCGCGAAGCGGTGGGCCTCGTCACGCACCTGTTGCAGGAGCTGCAGGGCGGCGTCGGTGCGCTCGAGGCGCAGCGGCTCGGGCTGTTCCGGCAGGAAGATCTCCTCCTCCCGCTTCGCCAGGCCGACCACCGGTGTCTCCTCGACACCGAGCTCGACAAGCGCCTCCAGCGCGGCGTTGAGCTGGCCGCGACCACCGTCCACGAGGATCAGGTCCGGCATCAAACCCACCTCCTCGAGGCGCCGGCGGTAGCGACGCACCACCGCCTGGCGCAGCGACTGAAAGTCGTCCTGGCCGGCAAGGCCGCGGATATTGAAGCTACGGTAGTCGCTCTTGCGCATCCGCCCTTCCTCCCAGACGACCAGCGAAGCCACCGTCTGGGCGCCCTGGAAGTTGGAGACGTCGAAACCCTCGATGCGTCGCGGCGGTTCGGCAAGCTCGAGCCTCCTGGCCAGCGCCGGCGCCGGATCCGCGGCCCGGCCGAGTCGAAACCGGCGGCGGAACGCCTGCTCGGCGTTGCGGCGGGCGAGCGCGACTCGTTGCGCCTTGGGGCCCCTCGCCGGCAGCCGCAGGTAGACCCGTTCTCCCTTGCGATCCGAGAGCCACTCGCTCAAGGCATCGTCACCATCGATCGGCACCGGCAGATGGATCTCCTTGGGGATGAAGCTGGTGCGGTCGTAGATCTGCGGCAACAGCTCGCTAAGAACCGCCGCCTCCGAGATGCCCTGGCGCCCTTCCCAGAAGAGCTCGCGCCGGTCCAACACCTGGCCGCCACGCATCACCAGCACCGCTACCGCCGCGTTGCCGCCCGCCACCTTGGCGCCGTAGACGTCGAGATCTTCGCCCCGCACCGAGGCCAACTTGCCGCGCTGACTGACGGCCTCGACCTCCTGTACCAGATCACGGAGCCGCGCGGCGCGCTCGTAGTCGAGGGTCTCGGAAGCCTGCCGCATCTCGCGCTTCAGGCGGCGCGCCAGCTCGCCGGTGCGGCCGGCGAGGAACAGGCGCGCCGCCGCGACGGCCTCGCCATAGGCCTCGGGAGTGGTCAGGCCGTCGACGCAGGGGCCAAGACAGCGGCGCATGTCGTAGTAGAGACACGGCCGCGGCAGCGAGCCGTCAATCGGGATGCGGCAGACGCGGATCTCGAACAGCTTCTGCACCAGCTTGATCGCCTTGCGCGCCAGCCCTCCCGGCAGGTAGGGCCCGAAGTACTCGGCGCCGTCATCGCGGATCCGGCGGGTGAAGGCGATGCGCGGCCAGGCACCGGCGGTCAGCTTGAGATAGGGATAGGTCTTGTCGTCACGCAGCAGGACGTTGAAGCGCGGTTTTCGCCGCTTGATCCAGTTGTTCTCGAGCAGCAGCGCCTCGGCCTCGCTGTCGGTGAGCAGGAACTCGAGATCGACCGCCTCGGCGAGCATGGCGGCGATACGCGGCTCCGGCGAGCCGCCGAGGTAGCTCAGCGCCCGCTTGCGCAGCGATTTGGCCTTGCCGACGTAGAGGGCCCGACCCCGGTCGTCCTTGAACACGTAGATGCCCGGCCGGTCCGGCAGCCGCCGGACTCTCTCGGCGAGTTTTTCGGCGACGCTCACGCGGTGAAGATCTGCTGCTGGCGCAACTCTCGGAGGCGGTCGCGCAGCACCGCCGCCTCTTCGAACTCGAGCCGCTTGGCGGCTTCCTTCATGCGCTTCTCCAGCCGAACGATGCGCTCCGTCAGGGTGCCGCCACCGTCGTCCTCGGCCACCTCCTCGATCGCGCTCACCTGGGGCTTGTAGAGATCCAGCTCGCTCATCTTGACCAGCGGGCTGTGGATCTCCTTGAGGATCGAGGCCGGCTCGATGTCGTGCTCCTCGTTGTAGCGGCGTTGGCGCTCGCGCCGGCGCTCGGTCTCGGCGCGCGCTCGGCGGATCGAGTCGGTGACGCGATCGGCGTAGAAGATCACCCGGCCCTCGAGGTTGCGCGCCGCCCGGCCGGCGGTCTGGACCAGCGAGGTCTCGCTGCGCAGAAAGCCCTCCTTGTCGGCGTCGAGGATCGCCACCAGCGCGACCTCGGGAAGATCGAGGCCCTCACGCAACAGATTGATGCCGACAAGAACATCGAACTCCCCTCGCCTCAGGCCGGTGAGGATCTCGACCCGCTCGAGCGTCTGGATGTCGCTGTGCAGATATCGAACCCTGACGTCCAGATCGCTCAGATATTGCGTGAGCTCCTCGGACATTCTCTTGGTCAAAGTCGTGACCAGCACCCTCTCACCGCGCTCGACCACACGGCGAATCTCTCCCAGCAGATCGTCCACCTGGCCGCGCGCCGGCCGCACCTCGATCAACGGATCCAGAAGACCGGTCGGCCGCACCACCTGCTCGGCGACCACGCCCCCCACCCGCCCCAGCTCCCACGGTCCCGGCGTCGCCGAGATGAAGAGCCGCTGAGCCAGACGGCTGTCGAACTCTTCGAAGGTCAACGGCCGGTTGTCGAGAGCGCTAGGCAGCCTAAAACCGTGTTCCACCAGCGTCTCCTTGCGCGAGCGATCACCGTGGTACATCCCTCTCACCTGCGGCACGGTCTGGTGGCTCTCGTCGACGACGAGGATTGCGTCCTCGGGCAGATAGTCGATCAGCGTCGGCGGCGGTTCGCCCGGCGCCCGCCCGGAAAGATGACGCGAGTAGTTTTCGATCCCGTGGCAGTAACCGACCTCGCGCAGCATCTCGAGGTCGAAACGGGTGCGCTGCTCGAGCCGCTGACGCTCGAGAAGGAGTCCCGCCGCCTCGAGCTCCGCCAGTCTCTCGGCGAGCTCCTTCTCTATACCGTCGATGGCGGCCAGCATCCGCTCACGCGGCGTCACATAGTGGGTGCGGGGATAGACCGCGACCTTGTCGATCATCTCGAGGACGTCGCCGCGCAGAATGTCGAAGCGCGAGATCTGCTCGACCTCGTCGCCAAAGTATTCCACCCGGATTCCGCGTTCCTCGTAGATCGGGAAGACCTCGAGAGCATCGCCGCGGGCGCGAAAAGACCCAGGGAAGAGATCCAGAGAGGTGCGCTCGTACTGCATGTCGACCAGCGCGCGCAGC
>CALZJC010000346.1 GCA_945787525.1 Thermoanaerobaculia bacterium
ACCGGTGGGTGCGGGATTGCTCGTCGAGGAAACTCGTTGAGTTTTTGCTGATCAACGGGCCAGACAGCTGCCGGCCCCCGCCGGGCTCGCACGGCATGGGCGGGCCCTGGAGTGCCTGCCGCTCAGTAGCCCGGCCTGACGATCTCGGGCCGCGGGTGCATCGTCTGCAGCTGAAGATCTAGAGCGAGACCGCTCTTGCGGTGGCACGTAAGATTGACACGGGATCAAGGCCTCGGGAAGATGGCTGCCCCATGGACGACCGGCAAGTCGACAGGTCACTCCTCGCCCGCCCGGCCCGGGAGGCGGTGGCCGAGCTGGTCGAGCGCGAGGGAGCCAGAATCCTCGGTCTCGGCCTGAAGCTCTGCGGCAACCGCGCCGACGCCGAGGACCTGGTGCAGGAGACCTTTCTGCAGGCGTTTCGCAAGTGGGACCAGTTCGAGGGGCGCTCGAGCCCGTCGAGCTGGCTGTACACGATCGCGGCGCGGGTCTGTCAGCGTCGCCACCGGCGGCGCGCCGGCGAGCCCGCCCGCATGGAGTCCCTCGATGAGCTGTTGCCGTCCGGTGAGCTCAAGGTGGCCCAGGTGCCGTCGCTGGAGGACTCCGCCTTCGACGCGCGGCTGCGGCAGGAGCTGGGCTCGATCGTCGACCGCTCCTTGCGGGCTCTGCCGCTCGACTTCCGGATTCCGCTGGTCCTCAAGGAGATCGCCGACCTCTCGGTGAGAGAGATCGCCGAGGTTCTGGGGGTCAAGGTGGCGACCGTCAAGACGCGGCTGCACAGAGCCCGGTTGGCGCTCCGGAAGGAGCTGGTCGCGACGCTGCCTCGGCAACCCGGGCCGCCACCCGACCACGCGCGCGAGGTCTGCCTCGATCTGCTGCGCGGCAAGATGGCGGCGCTCGATCGTGGTGTCTCCTTTCCGGTACCCGAGGAGGAGCTCTGCACGCGCTGCAGGTCCCTCTTCGACAGCCTGGATCTGACGGTGGCTGCCTGTCGGTGGATCCACCAGGGCACGCTTTCGGACCCGCTCCGTGAGCGGCTGCGGGCGACGCTGAGGGAGTAGCCGAGCCGCCGGTTCCCGGCTGGGAACCTGAGCGTGAGGCCGTGTCTCGCAGAGCGAAGGTCAGGCTAGCGGAGCCGGCGCCGCAGGGCGGCGCGGGCGTGTCCCTCGAGCCCTTCCTGTCGCGCCAGCCAGGCCGTATCGTCGATCAGCTCGTCGTCCGCCGGACCGTCGGCGCCTCGCATCCAGGTGCGCAGGCGCAGAAAGCTGAGCACGGAGAGGCCGCCGGTGTGTCGGGCGGCGCCGCCGGTGGGCAGAACGTGGTTGGGCCCCGTGCCGTAGTCACCGAAGACCTCGGCGGCGCGATCGCCGATGAAGAGGGCGCCGTAGTGGCGCAGACGCGAGGCGAGCCGATCAGGCTCGGCGGTGCACAGCTGCAGGTGCTCGGGCGCAACGGCATTGGCCAGCTGCACCAACTCGTCGTCGTCGCGGCACAGAACCGCGCCGCCGCCGGCCAGCGCGGCGCGGGCGGTGGCTGCCGTCGGGAGATCGGCAAGCTGCCGGCCGAGCGCCGCTTCGACGGCCTCGATCAGCGACACCTCGGTGGAGAGCAGCCATGGACGGGCCAGTTCGTCGTGCTCGGCCTGGGCCAGCAGGTCGGCGGCTACCAGAAGAGGGTCGGAGCTCGCGTCGCCGATGACCAGAAGCTCGGAGGGACCGGCGGGCAGATCGACCGCCACCTCTCCGGCCAGGAGCTGCTTGGCCGCCGTCACCCAGAGGTTGCCGGGCCCCACCACCACGTCCGCCGCCGGAACGCCTCCGGCGCCGAACGCCAGCGCCGCGACGGCGTGGGCTCCGCCGGCCGCCAGAACCCCGTCGACGCCGGCCACTGTTGCGGCCCAGAGGACCACCGGCGCCGGCCGCGGGCTCGCCAGCCAGACGGTCTCGACGCCCGCGACCCTTGCCGGCACGGCGGTCATCAGGGCGGAGGACGGCAGGGGATAGCGTCCGCCTGGCGCATAGCAGCCGGCGCCCTGAACCGGCGCCAGCTCGTGGCCGGCCACGCCGCCCGCCACCGGTATGGTGAGCGCCTGCAGGGAGTCGAGCTGGGCCGTCGCAAAGCGCCGGATCCGGCCGGCGATGCGTTCGAGACGCTGTTGCGCCTCTTGCGGCGCGCCGGCCAGCGCCTTTTCGAGATCGGCCCGGTCATAGATCAGGCGATCGGCCTGGGCCAGACCGTCGTAGCGCTCGGCGCAGCGTCGCAGGGCCTCCTCGCCGCCGGCCCGGACGGCCGAGACGATCTCGGCCGCGGCCCGGGCGATCTGCGGGTCGATCGCCGCGCGGCGAGGCCGCACCAGAGCCTCGGCGTGGAGCCGCGGCAGGATCACTCCCGCGCCTCGCGCGGGCCGCGGGTCGGGGCGGCGTTTGCGGCCGGCTTGGCCTGCATCGGGCGGCGGCTGACACGCCGGCCGCGCAGACCCAGCTGGTGCTCGATCTCGCGCAACCCGACGTCCGAGCGCACGGCTGCGACGAGGGTGAAGTAGAGGAGGTCGGCAGCCTCGTGAGCGACTTCGTCGGGCGCCCGGGCGGCCGCCAGCTCCCGCGCCTCCTCGATCAGCTTGGCGGCCAGTAGGTCCGGGTCGCGCAGCAGCCGCGCCGTGCTGGAAGCCGTTTCCGGGCCCTCGGCGGCGCGCCGACGCAGCCTTCTCTCGAGAGCGGCTAGGGAGAACGGCGTCGGCCAGCAGCCGCGCCCGCCGGTGTGGCAGAAACCGTTGCGCTGACGAACCGTGAAACGTAGCGCGTCGCGGTCGCAGTCGAGATCGGCGCGCAGGAGCCGCTGGTCGTTGCCGGAGGTCTCGCCCTTGCGCCACAGCCTGTCGCGTGAGCGGGACCAGTAGATGCCGCGGCGCTCGTCGACCGCTGTGGCCACCGACTGGCGGGTGCTCCACACCAGGCCCAGGGCGGCGCCCAGCTCGTCGCAGACGACGGTCGGCCAGAGCCGGTCGTCAACCCCCTTTTCGAGCAGCGCGGCGAATCCGGCGCCGAGAGTCAGCCGGCCGGAGTAGAGCGCCATGCCGATCTGGGACTCGGCGCCGAGGCGGGCCAGATCGGCGATCTGCTCGGTGGTGGTGATGCCGCCCGCGGCGGTCAGACGCCGCGCGCCGGCGGCTGCCACGGCCCGCCCGACCAGCTCCGAGTCGAAGCCGCCCATACAGCCCTCGTGCTCGACCTGGGTGAGCAGGAACCCGCCGACGTGCGCGCGCAGCTGCTCGATCTTGGCGATCGGGTCCTCCCCGGTGCGCGTGCGCCACCCTTCGACCACCACCGTGCCGCGCTCGCTGTCCACCGCGGCGATCACCCGCGACGCCGGCAGGGCGGCGCACAGTTCCGGCGTCGCGGCGGTGCCGAGGACGATGCGCGCGGCGCCGGCATCGAGCCAGCGACGCGCCGCTTCGAGATCGCGGATGCCGCCGCCCACCCGGCAGGGGGCCCGGCGAACCATCTCGCGGATCAGATCGGTGTTGGCGCCCCGCCCCAGGGCGGCGTCGAGGTCGACGACCGCCACCTCGCCGACGACCGCCATCTCCTCGAGCCGGGCCATTGGGTCGCCGCCTTCGATGACCGTCTCGCGGCCGCGACGCAACTGCACCGCCTGCCCGTTCATGATGTCGATGCTGGGAATGATCATCGCCTTACCGGTACTCCTTTCTCGTGCAGGTACCGCTTGACGCCGTCCGGCGTCTCCTCGCCGTCGTGGAAGATGGAGGCCGCCAGGACCGCGGAGGCTCCCGCCTGCCAGGCGTCGAAGACGTCGCGCCGCCGGCCGATGCCGCCCGAGGCAATCACCGGCACCGGCACCACGCTGCTGATCCGCTCCACAAGCTCCAGGTCGCAGCCGTCGCGGGTACCGTCGCGATCCCAGCTGGTCAGCAGGATCTCGCCGGCGCCGCGCTCGACTCCCCGGTGGGCCCATTCGATGGCGTCGCCGCCCTCCGCCACGCGGCCGCCGACCGTCAGCGTCTGCCAGGAGTCCCCCTGTCGGCGAGCGTCGATCGCCAGGACGACGCACTGCGAGCCGAAGGCGTCGGCAAGCCGCCGCAGCAGATCGGGCTCGGCGACCGCGGCGGTGTTGACGCTCACCTTGTCGGCGCCGGCGGCGAGCAGCTTGCGGGCGTCCCCGGTCGAGCGCACGCCGCCGCCCACCGTCAGCGGAATGTGCAGCTGGGCGCGCACCGCGCGCACCGTCTCGACCTGCGTTGCGCTGCCTTCGGGCGAGGCGGCCACGTCGAGCAGGACCAGTTCGTCCGCCCCGT
>CALZJC010000347.1 GCA_945787525.1 Thermoanaerobaculia bacterium
GGTCGGGGTTGAGGAGCATCGAGCGGCGCTGGCGGATATTCCCCAGCCAGATCGGCAGGAACGCGGCGAGATCCGTGAGGACCTCGTGGATCTTGCGACCGTCGGCCAGCATCTGGCTGCTGAACGACTCGTGGCAGGCGGTCATCGCCTGCACGGCCTGCTCGTGCCCGGCGCGGTTGTCCGGCGCCGCGCTCCGGATCGCGGCCACCGCTTCCCGCGCCGACCGGTTGAGAACCTCGAGGCTGCGGCAATACAGGGGCAGCTCGTGCGATTGCTCGTGCAGCAGCTCGAGCTCCTCGAAACGGATCCCGTGCAGGGCCAGCACGACGCCGAGTCTCCCGGCCGCCGCCTCGGCTCGCCGCAGGCACTCCGAGATCTGCTGCCAGCTCTGCGGCCCTGGCAGCCAGCGTTCGGCGCCCAACCGTTCGATCATCGGCACGAGCACGGCCGCGTTGTCGCGCGCCGCGGCCTGTACGAGGTCGTTCAGCTCGGTGACGCTCTGGTAGAGCCACTCGCCCTCCTCCACGTCGCGGCGGAACTGTTTCGAAAGGAAGTAGTCGCGGTGGTGGCGACTCCTGGGATCGGCACCCATGAGGGCGCCAAAGCTGTCCTGGAGGAAGGCCAGCAACCGGCCCATCAGCAGGCAGAGCAGCTTGCGAATCTCGGGCACGAGACGGTCGGGCAGCTCCTCGGGCCGGCGCGTGATCTCCACCAGGGTGGACTCGTGGAGCTGCTTGAGCGCCACCGCCACCGCTCGCCGCGCTTCGTCGAGCGCCGGGATCGGCGAGGTCTGGCGTAGCAGCGGTGCCAGGCGGTCCTCGACGATGGCGGCGACCTCGCGCACGCGACGCCAGATCTCGCGCGCCCGGGCAGGCGAGCAGTTGAGGATGGCGGCGTTGCTGTCCAGCACGCGCTCGAGCAGCCCGATAGCCCCGAGCAAGGTGCGGATGCGCGCGTTCTGGTAGCGGTTGCGCTCCAGCGCCCACTCGGCGGCTGTCACGCCGCGCGGCAGGACGACCGTACGGTCACCAACGATCGTCAGCTGATCCATCTGGTATCGAGCCCATTCGAGGTCCCCGTCAGGCAAGTTTAGCCTGTGGCAGGTTGGGTAAAGCTCAATTGACTTAGAGTAAAGCTTCACATATATTATGTCAAGCAAACATTTAAGAAAGACAAGGGAGCTTTCCTCATACGTCCGAGAGACCATCGCCCCGGCGGGCTGCTGCCAGCTCGTGCCGAGCCCCATCCGGGATGGTTTCTGCTGTGGATGCCGCTGCTGCTGATCGCCCTCGACGATTCGCCGGACCTGACCTCGTCGATGATCCGCCTGGCGGCGGTCCTGCTGCTCGGCATGCTCGCCTGGGCCATGGGCCGGGGCCCGGCCGGGGCGTGGGCGGAACGTGGTTTCGCGGCGCTTTTTCTCGTGGCGTGGTTTGCGGTCTGCGGCACCGCCTTTCGAGTGCACGGCGTACCGGCGTCGATCCCGGCGCGGCTGGCGATCACCGCGGGGCTGCTTCTGGGCCCCGTCTTTCTCCTTTGGGCGTGGCGCCGCCGGGCGCACATGATGCCGGTCGTGGACGAGGCCGGGCTGGTCGCGGAGCCCGGCTCTCCCGGCGCCCTGGTGCGGGTCCTGGCCCTGGTCGTGGCAGCGCTCTTCCTGTTGGACCGGCTGTTCGGAATGCAGCGCGCCGACCTGCTGGTCATCGGTACCGGGCTCGTCCTGTACACGACGTTTCGGGTCCGGGGGCGCCACCGGGAGTTCGGCGTCCTGGCCGGCGGACGCAGTGGATGAGGAACCGACTCAAGGTGCTGCGGGCGGAACGGGACTGGACGCAGGCCGATCTGGCCGAGCGTCTCGAGGTCTCGCGGCAGACCGTGAACGCCATCGAGACCGGCAAGTACGATCCCGGCCTGCCCCTGGCATTTCGTATCGCCGGTCTGTTCGAACAGCGGATCGAGGAGCTGTTCTTCCCCGGCGGCTGATCGGCCGGCCGCACGCCGCCTAGCCGCGAAAGACGGTCTTCATGTGCCAGGCCAGGAACTCGCGCCGCGGCCGGTCGTGGGACGCCTCGGGCAGGGCGATCTCGCGGCCTTCGAGCTCCGTGTAGCCGGCGGCTTCGCCGTAGTCGCTCGCCAGGCGCTGGCTGACCCGGATCCGGCGCTCGGGGTTCACGCCGAGGTAGCCGGCGTCGAACAGCCGCTTGAGATCGGCGCGCATCAGCAGCCCGTTGTCGACCCGCAGCAGGCCGCCGTCGGCCGGCGGTCGAATGAAGGTCGCCTCGAGAGCGGGCAGGGCCGGGTCGGCGGTCAGCGCGCAGCGGCGCCGGTAGGCCTCGATCACCAGCACTCGCCAGGCTCCGGGCCCCATCCGCGGATGGATCAGCACCGGCTCGCCGAACATGTCCGCCTGGCCGTCGGCGCCCTCGCCCGCGGTCACTGCCTGCAGCCGCAGCCGGACGGCCTCCCACAGGCCCCTGCCGGTCGGGGTGGAGCTGTCGTAGCTCTTGCCCTGGACGATGCTCTTCTTGAAGTCCCTGGGCACCGGGATCCAGTCCGCCTCGTCGAAGAAGAACGGGCGCTGCAGCACGATGCAGCCGATCGGGTGGTCGCGGCGCGAGTCGCTCCTGCCGCGCCGGTAACGGCCGATCTGGCGGCGCATCTCGCCGAGCGAGAGCGATCCGTTGCGGTCGTCGAAGATCTCCCAGGCCAGGCCGACGGGCAGGATCGCCGACGCGGCGAAGAAGCCGCCGCCGACGATGAAGTCGTCGGGGCTGTGCAGCTTGAAGAGGAACGGCTCGCCGGGCTCGAGAGCGCGGAAGCGGCGGCTGCCGCTGGGCTGCCAGAAGTTGATCTCCTCGAAGTGCGGCCGGGCGCGCAGAAAGCGGTAGAGCCGGGGATCGGTGACCGCTACGTATGCTCTCATCTGTTCTCCTCGGCGAAGGCGCCGAGCGCCGCCGTCGCCACCTCCTCGCCCCACTCCTGGACAAAGTGCCCGGCCTCGCTGAGCACCAGCGGCTCGGGACTGTGGCGCACGAGACGTTGCAGGTAGCGCATCGCCGGCCGGCCGAGTACCGGATCGCGGGCGCCGACGGCGAAGAACGAACGGCCATTCCACTCCTGCGCCAGCCACCGCCGCGCCTGGCGCGACAGCTCGGCGCCCGGGTCGTCGGGGCCTTCGGGCACGAGCTCGGGAAATCGGCGGACCCCCGCCTTGTGGTGGGCGTCGGGAAACGGCGCCGCGTAGGCGGCCCGCTCCTCCGGCGTCAACCTCGGACAGGCGCGGCCCATCAACGCCGCGACGTCCATGTCCGGGTTGCGCCGGCACCAGGCGCGCCACTCGATGAAGCCCTCCGAGAGCGGCAGGTCGCCGGTGCCCAGGATGGTGTTCATCAGCAACAGTCGGTCGAAGCGCTGCGGCATCTCCATCGGCAGGGTGAGACCGATCAGACCGCCCCAATCCTGGGCCACCAGGGTGACCCGGCGCAGGTCGAGCTGCTCGATGAAGGCGAGCAGCGTGCGGCGATGGAAGTCGAAGCTGTAGACCGCGTCGTCCACCGGTTTGTCCGAGCGCCCGAAACCGTAGAAGTCGGGCGCCACGGCGCGATGTCCGGCGGCGGTGAAGACCGGGATCATCTTGCGATACAGGTAGCTCCAGGTGGGCTGGCCGTGGAGACAGAGGAAGGTCTCGGACGCGCTGGCCGGACCCTCGTCGAGATAGTGCAGCCTGAGGCCCTCGAAGCCTCGCGGCGCTTCGAGGTAGCGGGGCTCGAAGTCGTAGCCCGGCAGTCCGGCGAATCTCTCGTCCGGGGTGCGCAGCGCTTCGGTCATCGTCGGGACCTCGCTCTCGGGCTCGCGGCGCGGCCTCCTGGGCTCGCGCCGCAGGGTGCGGTCGGCGGTTGGCAGGCGTTGCGATTATAGGCGGGCGTCAATGGGCGGGGGAGTAGTCTCTGGGTGATGGCCGAGCACCAGCGCCTGCGTCACGGCGATATCGAGGGCCTGCGGGTCGGCCGCTTCGGCGGCAGGATCAACACCACCTGCATCCTCTGGCGGATTGGCGACACGCTGGTGGACACCGGACCACCGAGCGAGTGGCGGCCGGTTCGGCGGTTCGCCGGCGAGCGGGCGCTGCGGCGGGTCGTCGTCACCCATCATCACGAAGACCACGCCGGCAACCTGGCGCGCCTGGCGGGCGGCGGGGCGGTGGAGATCCTGGCTCCTCGCCAGAGCCTCGCTCCGCTGGCCGACGGCTTTCCGCTGCAGCTCTACCGGCGG
>CALZJC010000348.1 GCA_945787525.1 Thermoanaerobaculia bacterium
AAGGCGTTCAAGAACCGCTCGTATCCCTGGCTCATGCTGGCCATGGGCCTGGCCATGGCCACCTTCATCCTCGGTGGCGGCGTCGACACGGGCTCGATTCCCAGCTGGCTCCATCAGGCGATGTTTCTCATCACGCTGTACGTACAGCTCAAGACCCTGTGGATCGAGCACCTGGTGCTGCTCGAGAACCGTGCGCTGATGCGGCGCGTCCAGCGGCTGGCTGCCGTATCATCCGCTCAGCCGGCGGTGCCCTCGGCGACCGGCGAGGAGGAAGAGTGACGGGCGAAAGTGTCGTTCTGTCGGGCATGCGCTCTACCGGAAAGCTGCATCTCGGCAACTACTTCGGCGCGGTGCGCAACTGGGTCGAGCTGCAGGAGCGCTACGACTGCTACTACTTCGTTGCCGACTGGCATGCGCTGACCACCGACTACGCCGATCCCAGCAAGATCGCCGACAACACCCTCGAGGTGGTGGCCGACTACGTGGCCTCGGGGCTCGATCCGGAGAGGTCGGTGATCTTCGTCCAGTCGCTGGTGCCCGAGCACGCCGAGCTCTATCTGCTGCTGTCGATGATCACGCCACTGGGTTGGCTGGAGCGGGTACCGACCTACAAGGAGCAGATCCGCGAGCTGGAGAACCGTGACCTGGCGACTTTCGGCTTCCTCGGCTATCCGGTGCTGCAGACGGCCGACATCATCATCTACCGCGCCGACTTCGTGCCGGTGGGCGAGGACCAGAGAAGCCACCTGGAGATCAGCCGCGAGATCACCCGTCGATTCAACGGCTTCTACGGCCCGATCTTCCCGGAGCCCGAGGCGCTGTTCACGCCGACACCGAAGGTGCCGGGCCTGGACGGCCGCAAGATGTCCAAGTCCTACGCCAACACCATCGACCTGGCCGACGAGCCGGAGGAGATCCGGCGCAAGTGTCAGGGCATGTTCACCGATCCGCTGCGCCAGCGGCGCAAGGACCCGGGACACCCGGAAACCTGCAACCTCTACCAGTTCCACCTCCTGGTCTCGCCGCCGGAGACCCAGGAGCAGGTCGCGCGCGACTGCCGCCTGGCGCAGATCGGCTGCGTCGATGACAAGCGTCTCATCGCCGATCGGCTGATCGAGTTCCTGACCCCGATCCGCGAGCGCCGAGCCGAGCTCATGCGCGACCGCTCGATGCTGCTCGACATCGTCCGCGACGGTTCACTGCGGGCGCGCCAGCGGGCCCGGGAGACGATGGAACGGGTGCGCGAGGGTCTCTCGATGGGCTATCACAACGGAGAGGCGGGGTGAGCTCGCCGGTTGCATCACGCGGTCAGCTGCCCGAGAGCTGGCGCGTACAGCTGCCGGTGTTCGAGGGGCCGCTGGATCTTCTGCTCCGTCTGGTGCGGGTCAACGAAGTGGAGATCGCCGACATTCCGGTGGCGACGATCTGCGACCAGTTCAACGAGTACCTGGGTTTGATGGAAGAGCTCAACCTGGACGTCGCCGCCGAGTACATCTTCGAAGCGGCCCAGCTGATCCACCTCAAGTCGCGCTTGCTGCTGCCACAGCGCCGCGATGGCGAGGCGGCCGCCGAGGATCCACGCCAGGAGCTGGTCGAACGGCTGCTGGAGTACCGTCGAATGAAGGAGGCGGCGCAGTCGTTGGCCGAGATCGACGGCATCCGCCATGGCGTCTGGACGCGGCCGCCGGAGCGGCTGCCGGTGCCGGCGGGGGAGACCATCGATCTGGGCGAGGTGTCCCTGTTCGACCTGCTGGGCGCCTTCCGCGAGGTGGTCGGGCGCTACGATCGCGACCATCCCGGCCCACTTTTCGTGCACCGCGAGCAGTTCCAGGTCCGCGACCAGTTCGAGCGGTTGCTCGGGCTGCTCTCCGAGGAGCGGCCGGTCGACCTTCTGGAGGATCTGCGCGGGCGCAGCTGCCGCGGCGAGGTGGTGGCCGCTTTCCTGGCCGTGCTCGAGCTGGCGCGGCTCGATCTGGTGCGGTTCCATCAGACGGCGCAGGGTGAGATTCTGCTCTATCGCACGCAGCGCGAGATCCAGCGCCACGAGTTGGAGGCGATCCGGGGATGAGCCGCCGCAGCGAGATCGAAGCCGTGCTCGAGGCGATCCTCTTTGCCGCGCCGGAGCCGGTGGCGTCCGACCGGATGCTCGAGCTGTTCCCCCAGGATCGGCCCGATCTGGTGGAAGAGGCGTTGGCCGCGGTCCGCGAGCGCTACCGCGAGGAGCCGCATCGCGGAATCGTCTTCGAGCAGGTCGCCGGTGGCGTGCGGCTGGTCACCCGGCCGGCCTTGCACGGCGCGCTGCGCAAGTTCTTCGAGATCACCGGACGGAGTCGCCTGTCGATGGCGGCGCTCGAGACTCTGGCCATCGTCGCCTACCGGCAGCCGGTTACCGGCCCGGAGATCCAGGATCTGCGCAGCGTCAACTCGTCGGGCGTGCTGCGCACCCTGCTGGAACGCCGGCTGGTGCGCATCGCGGGGCGCAAGCCGGTGGTCGGCAAACCGTTTCTCTATCGCACGACGCGCGAGTTCCTGATGCACTTCGGCCTCCAGAGCCTCGACGATCTGCCGCCGCTGGAGGAGTTCGAGGAGCTGATGGGCGAAGCCGAGTCGGCCCCGCAGGACAGCGAGCGGTGAGCGAGGAGCGTCTGCAGAAGCTGCTGGCGCGCGCCGGCCTGGCCTCGCGCCGCGGATCGGAGAAGTTTCTGCGCGAGGGTCGGGTCACCGTCAACGGAGCGGTTGCCGCGCTGGGCGACAAGGCGGACCCGGCGCGGGACGCCATCAAGGTGGACGGCCGGATGCTGAAGCTGCCGGCCGGGAATCGCTATCTGCTGCTCAACAAGCCGCGGGGCTATCTGGTGACCCGTTCGGATCCGGAGGGCCGCCCGACGGTCTTCGACCTACTACCGGCAAAAACCTCGCGCGGTCTTTTCCCGGTCGGCCGCCTGGACTTCCACAGCGAGGGGCTGCTGCTGCTCACCGACGACGGCGATCTGGCGCAGCGCATCGCCCATCCTCGGCACGGTTGCACCAAGCTCTACAAGGTGCGGGTGCGGGGCCGGCCCGACCGCGCTTCCCTGGACCGCCTGCGCAAGGGCATCCTGATCGATCGCCGGCGCACGGCGCCGGCCAAGGTCCGCCTGTTGCGCGGCCGCGCGAACGAGGACAACGCCTGGCTCGAGGTCGAGCTGGGCGAGGGGCGCAGCCGTCAGATTCGTGAGATGTTCTTCCGCATCGGCCACCCGGTGAAGCGGCTCCGACGGATCGGCATCGGCTCGCTGAGCGATCCGCGGCTGCCGCCCGGCGGTGTGCGTGAGGTGACGCCGCGGGAGGTCGAACGATTACGCCAGGGTGGAGGCCCCGCCAGACACCGCTCCGGCGGAGGCCGCCGTTGAGCGCCCCCGGGCCGACGATTGTCGCTCTCGACGGACCCTCGGGGGTCGGCAAGACCACCGTCGCTCAAAGGTTGGCGGAACGCCTCGGCCTGCCCTATCTGGAGACCGGCGCCATGTACCGGGCGGTCGGGCTCGAGGCCCTCGACCGGGGGATCGACCCGGACGACGCGGCGCGGCTCGCGAAGTTGGCCGGAGAACTGGAGCTGACCCTCGAAGAGGACGAGCGTGGTCGCGTGCGGGTGCTGCTGCGTGGCGAGCCCCTCGACCCGCGAGCGCGTACCCAGGAGGTGGCCGAGATCACCTCGCGAGTCTCCGCTCACGCGGGCGTGCGCCAGACGATGGTCGCCCGTCAGCGCCAAAGCGCCGGTCGGCGCGGCGCCGTTCTGGAGGGGCGGGATATCGGCACCAAGGTGTTTCCCGAAACCCCCTATAAGTTCTTTCTCGACGCGCCGTTGAAGGTGCGTTCCGAGCGCCGCCTGCGCCAGCTGCGGGACGCCGCCGGCTCCGAGCCGGACCCGCGCGCGGTGCTGGCCGAGGTGGCGGCACGCGATGAGCGTGATGCGGGTCGGGCCGACTCGCCGCTGACCATGGACTCCTCCTATGAGCTCGTCGAGACCGGTGGGCGCACGGTGGAGGAGGTCGTCGAGGCGATCGTCGAGCGCGTGCAGGCGATCCGCCGCGGGCTGGCCGAGCGGTCAGCGCCGCACGGCTGATGCGCCGGTCGCCGGCAGACGGCTCGCATAGCGGCCCGGCGCCTCGAGGGGCTCCCGGCGAGCCCGGCGGCGAGCCGCCGGACCGCGCCGGGCGAATCCGCCGCTGGGCGCTGGAGGCTGGCTTCGACCGAGCCGGCATCGC
>CALZJC010000349.1 GCA_945787525.1 Thermoanaerobaculia bacterium
TCGCGGCCGACAACCTCGCGCTGCTTCGCCACTGGGGCCTGGTGGTCGGGCTGGTGGGTGTCTGGATGGTGGCGGCGGCACGGCGCCAGGAGTGGGTCTTCCCGGTGATGGTCTTCGCCGGCGTCGAGAAGCTGTTCATCGTCGTCCTCCACCTGACTTCCGCGGAGCCTCTCCTCCAGCCGCTCGGACTGGCCCTCGACTCTTTCGGAGCGGCCTACTCGCTGCTCTACTTCCTGGTCCTGCTCGCGAAGAAGAGCACCCGGATCTGATGCGCCCGGATTCGAGTGCCGCTCCGAGCGTCGCGGCGATCGTCCTCAACTACAACGGCAGGAAGATCACCCTCGAGGCGATCGGCAGCCTGCGCCGCATGACCTACCCCAACTTCGACATCCTGCATGTCGACAACGGCTCGAGCGATGGCTCCACCGAGGCGGTGGCCGAGGCGTTCCCGGAGGTCCGCACCGTCGGTGTCGAGGAGAACATCGGTCCCGCCGGCGGGCTCAACCTGGGGATGCGGGCGGCGCTCGACGCCGGCTACGACTACCTGCTGTTTCTCAACAACGACATCGAGGCCGACCCGGAGATGCTCACAGAGCTGGTGAAGGTGGCCGAGAGCGGACCAGAGATAGCCTGCGTCGGACCCAAGACCTACTACCACGGGGACCGCCAGCGCATCTGGTCGGCCGGCGGCATCCTGCGCTTCCGCGAGTCGGCCACCCGCGAGCGCGGCATGGGCGAGATGGACCGCGGCCAGTACGACCGGGTCGAAGAGGTCAGCTACATCAACGGCTGCGCCATGCTGATCGACAGCCGCGCTCTGAAGGAAGTCGGTTACTGGGACCCCCAGTTCCAGCTCGCCGGCGAAGACGCCGACCTCTGCATGCGGCTGAAGCAGAAGGGCTACCGCTGCTTCTACACCCCCGAGGCGATCCTCTGGCACATGGTCTCGCACACGGTGGGCTCGTACGTGCCGAAGCGCACTTTCGGCAGCGGCCGGAGCACAGCGCTGTTCGTTCGCCGCTACGGCCGGCTGCGCGACTGGCTGTCGTTCTTCCTGTTCATGGGCGCCGCCCTGCCGCTGGCTTTTCTCAGGGAGCTGCGGCACGGCAACCAGGCCGCCGTCTGGGCCAAGGCGAAGGGTGTGCTGGCCGGTCTCAGGGAGCCCCTGGCGCCGCCCCCGGGGATCGACGTCCCGATCGAGCGGACCCGTTAGCCTCGGGCTTGCAGGCGGCCCTGGCGGCGAGCCGGTGGGGAGGCCGGGCAGCCCCGGGGTCAATCCGGGCGGTCGCGCTTGCGCCGCGTGGTCAACGCCGCCGCCCCGACGCCCAGCAGGTACAGGCCGATGGTGGGCACGGCGAAGAGGCACAGGTTGACCACGTCCGGGGTCGGCGTGATGAACGCAGCGGCGACGAAGATCAGCAGCACCGCCCAGCGGAAGTGGCGTAGCAGAAAGCGCGGCGTCACCAGCCCCATCTGCGCCAGCAGGAAGATCACCACCGGCAGCTCGAACATGACCGCCAGACCGAGGATGACGTAGAGCAGGAACCGGTAGTAGCGGTCGACGGCGATCTGGGCGTCCCAGGCCGCCCCCATGCCGAGCAGGAACTCGACCGCGAACGGGAAGGCAACCAGATAGGCGAAAGCGCCGCCGGCGACAAAGAAGAAGGAGCCGGCGAAGACGAACGGGACCGCCCAAAGCTTCTCGCGCTTGTACAGGCCCGGCGAGACGAACCGCCACGCCTGCCAGGCGACCCATGGCGAAGCCACGAAAAGCGCCGCCAGCGCCGCCACCTTGACGTAGAGAATGAACGGGTCGGTGACGCCGAGGAAGATCAGCCGCTCGCCCGCCGGCAGGAAGCGGTAGATCGGCCGCGCCAGAAACTCGGCGATCTCCTCGACCCAGAACCAGCACAGGGCGAAGGCGACGGCAAAGCCGATCAGCGCCTTGACGATGCGGCGGCGCAGCTCGGTCAGATGATCGAGCAGCGACATCCGCGTCAGTTGGTCGGAGCCGCCCCGCGGCTCGCGCCCATCGCTCATCGCCAGGCTCAATCGGACGAGCCGTCTTCCGCCGGCGCGGGCTCGGCAGGCTCGGCAGGATCGACCGCGGGCTTTTCGGGAGCGGGCTCAGCCGGCTCGGCAGCCTCGATCGCGGGCTTCTCCGGCGGGGGGTAGGTGCTTGCAGACGGCCTCTGCCGCACCTCCTCCAGCGTCACCTCGGTGTCGATGGACCTCTTGAGGTCGGTGGTGGCGCGGCGGAACTCGCCCAGCGCCTTGCCGATGGTGCGGCCGATCTCGGGCAGCCGCCGCGGCCCGAAGACCAGCAGGGCGACGACCAGGATGAAGAGGATCTCGGGCAGTCCCAGGGAGCCGAACATCTAGTGTGCTATCTCCAACACGGCTCTCGATGATCCGGCCCGCGCCGGTCAAAAGTCAAGGGTCCGCGGTGATACAGTCCGCGCCATGAGCCGTTCCTGGCGACGTGTCGGTCTCGTTCTCTTCCTGCTCGCGGTCCTCGGTGGCGGCCTGCTCGGAGAACGGCTGCTGGCCTTTACCGACGAGGCCCGCGCGACGCTGCGCCTGTTCACCGAGCTGGTCTCGGTGGCCCACGACCGCTACGGCGAGGAGGTCGCCTACAACGACCTCGTGGAGTCCTCGATCCAGGGCATGCTCCAGGCGCTCGATCCCCACACCAGCTTCCTCTCGGCCTCGGCCTACTCGACGATGCGCGACCGTCAGGAGAGTACCTTCTCCGGGCTCGGCATCCTGGTCGGCATGCGCAACGGTCGGCTGACGGTGATCACCCCGATCGAGGGCACACCGGCCTCACGGCTCGGGCTACGCGCCGGCGATCACATCAATTCGATCGAGGGCGAGCCGACCGAGACCATGGGTCTGGACGACGCCGTGCGCCAGCTCAAGGGGCCCAAAGGCACCCGGGTGACCATCACGGTCCTGCGCGCCGGCCTCGATGAGCCGTTGGAGTTCACCATCACGCGCGACGAGATCCCGCAGACCACTGTCCGCTACGCCTACATGCTCCAGCCCGGGACCGGTTATCTGTACGTCACCGACTTCAACCGCGGCACCGGTCGCGAGGTGGCGGAGGCGATCGCCAGGCTCCGGGAGGAGGGCATGCAGCGGTTGCTCCTCGACCTGCGGGGCAACGGCGGCGGCCTGCTCGACCAGGCGATCGCCGTCTCGGACCAGTTCCTGCCCGCCGGCGCCAAGATCGTCGAGACGCGAGGGCGGACCCGCGACTCCTTCCAGGAGTACAGCGCCACGGACGACTTCCCGGAGCTGGACCTGCCCGTGATCGTGCTGGTCAGCGAGGGCTCCGCCTCCGCCTCGGAGATCGTCTCGGGGGCGATCCAGGACCACGACGTGGGCCTCATCGTCGGAACGCCGACCTGGGGCAAGGGTCTGGTGCAGACGGTGTACTCGCTACCCTACGGCGCCGGCCTCGCGCTGACCACCGCGAAGTACTACACGCCTTCGGGTCGGCTGATCCAGCGGGACTACACGTCGTGGTTCGCCTACTCGAGCCACTACGGCGCCGCCGACGACGGCCTGGAAGCGTTGGGTGAGCCGTTCGAGACCGACCTGGGCCGGACCGTCTACGGCGGCGGCGGCATCACCCCTGACGTCCTGGTCGAGCCGGAGCAGGCCGGCGCCTTCGTCCAGTTTCTGGTCGCCCGCAGCGCCTTCTTCGACTACGCCGTCGAGTACACCAGCCGCAACACCGTCGCCGACCGCGACTGGCGGCCGTCGGAGGAGGTCTTCGAGGGCTTTCTGTCCTGGGCCGCGGCGCAGGAGCTGGCCGACCGCCAGAAGATCGACGAGGGGCTGGCCGACCCGTTGGACCGCGAGCGCGCCAAGCGGCTCCTCCACGCCGAGGTGGTCAACTCGGTATTCGGTCTCGAGGCGCGCTACGAAGTGCTGGCCGGTGGCGACAATCAGATCCGCAAGGCCCTGACGCTTTTCGACCGCGCCGACGAGTTGCTGGCGCAACGCAAGGCGATGGAGTCGGCCGGCGCCGAGCGACAGGTAGCCCAGGTCCTGCCAGAGGGCGGTCCGTAGGCTCCCCGGCCGGTCAGTAGACACAGACCCGCTGCAACTGCTCGCACCACCACTTCCCTTCTCTAGACGCCCGCCCCGGGCCCTGGATCCTGAATGCCCCGCGCTGTCCCCCGTGAATTGAACGAGCCCCTGCGGCGGCCGGCGTTTC
>CALZJC010000350.1:0-1096 GCA_945787525.1 Thermoanaerobaculia bacterium
AGGCCGAAGAGGCGCTGCGGGCCGAGCTCGGCTCGCACCCCGAGGACGGCCGGGCACGGTACACGCTGGCGGTCGTCCTGGAGCTCAACCGCAAGCCGCAGGAGGCCGTCGAGCTGTTGCGGCCGCTGCTCCGGAGCCAGCCCGATCTCGCCGACGGAAGATACCTCCTGGGCAAGATCCTCCTGTCCCAGGGTGCTGCCGAGGAGGCTCGCGCCCAGCTGGAAGCGGCGGCCGAGCTGTCGCCCGGCGACGCCAACATCCACTACCAGCTGGGCCAGGCCTACCAGCGACTGGGCAGACGCGAGAAAGCCCGCCACGAGTTCGACGAGTATCGCAGGCTCAAGAAGGAGAGCAGAGAGGGGGCGGGGTCATGAAGCGGTGGATCGGCGTCGCTCTCATGGCGGTGCTGCCGGCGCTGGCGGCCGGGCAGGAGCCGCCGCTGCTCGATCTCGAAGCGGTCGTCGCCCTGTTGCGGGAAAACCGGGTGGATCTGGCGGAGCGCGAGCTGCAGCGGATCCTGGCCCGATCCGACAACGCGACGGCGCGGGATCTGCTGGGCATCGCCCTCAGCAGACTGGGGCGTTTCGAAGAGGCCGAGCAGCAGTTCTCCCGCGCGACTCTGCTGGCTCCCGACCTGCAGCCGCCAAGACAGCACCTGGGGCGTCTCTATCTGCAGCAGGGCCGCGCCGACGACGCACTGACCGCGCTGCGCGCTGCGGCACGGCTCGGGCCCCTCGATCGGGACCTGTCGCTGTGGCTGGCCGAGGTGGAGCTGTCCCAGGGGAACGACTCCGTGGCCGAGACTCAGCTGCGGTCGGTGGCCGAGCGGTTCCCGTCGGTGCGGGCGCTGCTGGAGCTGGCCAGGCTGAGCGCTCGCGGAGGTCAGAGCTCGGTTGCGGCCGAGCTCCTGGAGCGGGCGCTGGAGCTCGCCCCCAACTCCGAGGAGGTGTTGGCCGCGCGGGCCAAGGTCGCTCTGGCCATGCAGACTCCGGTCGTCGCCATTCGGGCGCTGGAGTCCCTGACCCGCATGCATCCCACGGCTCCCGAATACCACTATCTTCTCGGCGTGGCGCGGCTGCAGCTCGGCGAGATGGCC
>CALZJC010000350.1:1103-12171 GCA_945787525.1 Thermoanaerobaculia bacterium
GATGGCCGGCTCCATCGAGGCGCTGCAGCTGTCCCTCGAGCTCGCGCCCGGACGGCCGCTGACCCTCATCGCCCTGGGCACCACCCTCAACGCCCAGAAGCGATTCGAGGAGGCCCGGGAGGTGGCGCGCCGGGCCGTTCGCCTCGACCCCGACAGCGCCGAGGCGCTGGGCCAGCTCGCCGAGGCCGAAGAGGGCCTGGGCGAGCTCGAGGCGGCCGAGGAGCACGCCAACCAGGCTCTGCAGCGGCAGGCCGGGCATGCCCAGGCGCTGGCGGCCATCGGTCGCATCCGCATGAACCAACAGAGATACGAGGAGGCCCGGGACGTCTTTCTGCGGGCGGTATCCAGCGAGCCCGGCTCGGCGAAGACGCACTATCAGCTGAGTCTGGCGTTCGCCCGGCTGGGAGATCGCGAAAGCTCCAACAAGCACCTCGAGCTGTACCGTCGGATCCGCCGGGAGAATGACGAGCGGCTCGTCGAGCTGCGCACCCGAGCGGGGCTCGGGGAGTCCGGAATGGGGCGGCCATGAGAGCGCGTCTGCTCGCCTCGACAACGATCCTGGCGGGAGTCCTGGCGGCCGGTGTGACCCGGGCGCAGGAAGCCGCGGCGGCTCCTCCGCATCCATTCCGCGACGTCGCGCAGGAGGCCGGCATAACGTTCCGGCAGAGCTCCACGCCGGAGAAGAAGTACATCCTGGAGTCGATGCCCGGCGGCCTGGCGCTGCTCGACTACAACAACGACGACCTGCTGGACATCTACTTCGTGGACTCACTCACGGTGGAGGGGGCCTCGGACCCCAAGGCCGCGCGCAGCGCGCTGTACAAGAACCTGGGCGACATGCGGTTCGCCGACGTCTCGGAAGAGGCGGGCGTCGCCTTCCCGGGCTGGGGAATGGGCGCCTGCGTCGCGGACGTCGACGGCGACAACTGGCAGGACCTGTTCGTCACCACGGTCGGCGACGACCGCCTCTACCGCAACCGGGGGGACGGCACCTTCGAGGACATCACCGAGAAGGCGGGCATCGTGACCGGCGGTTGGTCGACCGGTTGCGGCTTCGCCGACTACGACCGCGATGGCGACCTCGACCTTTTCGTCAGCCGCTATGTGCACGTCGACCTGAACAACCTGCCCGAGTTCGGCAAGGGCAAGTTCTGCGTCTTCCGGGGGGTCGAGGTGCAGTGCGGCCCGCGCGGCCTGCCCGGCAGCGGCGATCTCCTGTTCCGCAATAACGGCCAGGGCCGCTTCACGGAGGTCGGCCTCGTGGCCGGGGTCTCGGATCCGGAGAAGTACTTCGGCCTGGGCATCTCCTGGTTCGACAGCAACGCGGACGGCTGGCTGGATCTGTTCGTCGCCAACGACGCCGGGCCGAACTTCCTCTACAAGAACAGACGGGACGGCACGTTCGAGGAGGAGGCGTTCCCCGCCGGGGTGGCGGTCAGCGAGGACGGCAGCGAGCAGGGCAACATGGGAGTGGCCGTCGGCGACTACAGGAACGAGGGCCGGTTCAGCCTCTTCATCTCCAACTTCGCCGAGGAGTACAACGTGCTCTACGGCAACGGCGGCGACTACTTCACCGATGAATCCTTCCGCTCCGCCAGCGCCTCGGCGAGTATGCCCTTTGTCGGCTGGGGCACGACGTTCCTCGACTACGACAATGACGGCTGGCTGGATCTGATCATTGTCAACGGACACGTCTACCCCCAGATGGCGAACGTCAAGCGCGGGGGCTCGGCCGGCTACCAGCAGCGCAAGCTGTTCTATCGCAACCGCCGCGACGGCACCTTCGAGGAGATCGGCGAGCAACTCGGCCCCGAATTCACCGATCACCGGGTGAGCCGCGGCCTGGCCCTCGGCGACCTGGACAACGATGGGCGGCTCGACCTGGTGATCAACTCGCTGGACGGCAGCCCCCAGATCCTCCATAACGAGCTGCCCTCGCCGGGCAACTGGCTGCTGGTCAAGCTCGAGGGCCGCGGCCAGCTGACCGACGCCATCGGCGCCATCATCAGGGTCACCGTCGGCGAGCAGCACCTGACGCGCCTGGTGCGCAGCGGCACCTCCTACCTGTCGCAGGAGGACATGCGCCAGCACTTCGGGCTCGGCGCTTCGCAGACGGCCGATTCCGTCGAGGTGCGGTGGCCGGACGGCTCCATCACCGTGAGGAAGAACGTCGCGGCCAATCAGATCTTCGTGGTGCGGCAGGAGACCGATTGATCCCGCCCTCGAGACGAGGCCGGTGCTACGATCCAAGGCGGTCCGCGGCCGACCCCGCGCCCACACCATCATCGATGACGACAAGACCCTCCAGCCGATTGCGGAGCGCGATCAGCGCCCTGGCCCTGGTCCTGCTCCTGCCGGGCATCGCGATTGTGGCGCAGGAAACCGCGGCAACGCCCACCGACGAGCCGTACTTCGAGCGCGTCGCCGTCAACATCGTCAACGTCGAGGTCTACGTTACGGATGATGACGGCAATCCGGTCACCGATCTGACCACCGCGGACTTCGAGGTCTTCGAAGACAAACGCCCGGTGGAAGTCGTCAACTTTTACCGCGTCGCGAACGGAGTGGCGCAGGCGGCCGCCCCAGCGCTGCCGTCGCCACCGCCGGAGACGGCGGACTCGGCGACGCTCGAGCCCGAGACCGTCGTGATGCTGGCCGTCGAACAAGAGGTACCCGAGTCCCAGCGCCTCCACCTCATCGTCTACGTCGACAACTTCAACATCCACCCGCTGAACCGCAACCGCGTGTTCAGCCGCCTGCGCTCTTTTCTGCAGGACAACGTCGCGCAGGGCGACCGGGTGATGCTCGCCTCCTACGACCGCTCGCTCCACATTCGTCAGCCGTTCACCGCCGATCCGGCCCGGGTCAACCAGGAGCTCTTCGCGCTCGAGAACACCACCGGCTATGCGGTCGAACGCGAGGCCGAGCGCCGCGACGCGGTACGGGAGATCTACGAGGCGAGATCGCTGAACGAGGCCCTACGGCGCGCCTCCGAGTTCTCCAACAACGCGCACTTCGAGCTCCGGGAGTCCCTCGAGGGGCTGACCGAGATGGTGGACTCGCTGGCCGGCCTGCCGGGCCGCAAGATGCTGCTCCACGTCAGCGACGGCCTACCGATGGTGCCCGGCCAGTCGCTCTATCAGGCGGTGCAGCAGAGGTTCGCGGACATCTCCGCCATGGGCGAGGCGATCACCCGCGACGAGTCGCGGAACTTCATACGCCTGATCTCCCGGGCCAACTCGAACCGGATCAGCTTCTACACCATCGACGCCGGCGGCCTGCGCACGAGCTCCGGGTTCGGCGCCGAGAACCGCGCCGCCAGCACCTCTTACGTCGTCAGCACGGCGGTCGACTCGGTGCACACCAAGAACCTGCGGGACACGCTGCTGCTGATGGCCAACCGGACCGGCGGCCAGGCGGTCTACAACACCAACGACGTCAGCGAGGGGCTCGAGCGCTTCGCCCGCGACTTCGGCAACTACTACTCCCTGGGCTATCGCGCCCCCAGCGACACTCTCGGCCGCTACCACAAGATCGAGGTGCGCCTGAAGGAGAAGCGGCGCGGTTGGCGCTTGCGCTATCGCGAGGGGTATCGCGACAAGTCGCCCGACACCCGGATCACCGACGCCATGGGGTCGCACCTGGTGCACGGCTTCGAGAGCAACCCGCTCGGGGTCTCGGTGGAGCTCGGACAGCAGATCCCGGACGAAGACGGCCTCGTAGACGTGGCGATCCGCGTCCGCATCCCGCTGGCCAAGGTCACTCTCCTGCCGCGGCCGGGCCGCCACGAGGGGCGACTCAGCGTCTACCTCACGGTCGCCGACGAGAAGGGGCGCCAGTCGCCGCGCCAGGAGCTGCCGCTCGAGCTGCGGATTCCCGAGGAGTCGTTGGAGAGGGCTCTGGCCGACGACGTGACCCGGGTCATCAACGCCACCATGCGCCCGGGCGACCACCGCCTGGTTATCGCCGTGCGGGACGAGATCAGCGAAGAGCGGTCGGTGATCGGCCGCCACGTCACGGTGACCAAGGGTCGAGGCGGCTAGGTTGGCTGCCCGACCTTGACCGCATACACGATCAGCGCACCGCATCTGCCGGAATCTGCGGCGTTACGCTTCTGTCGGGCATCCTCAGCGTGCTTCGAGCACGCTTGCGGTGCCCTCGGTCGCAAGTCTTGCAGCTTCAGGCAGCTACGACGTTTCGCTGCGACGATCGGTGAAAGATCCTGCCAACCATCGCCGTGCTCATCGGTACTCGAACGGTTCCCCTACCTTGAATTCGATCTTCCCGTGCTCGTCCCGCAGGCGTGAGAACTCGCTGTTCTTGCGATCGCTTCCAAAGAACGCAGTGACACGAGAGACCCGCGGGTTGTTCAGCACGGGCAGAAGCTGTTGGGGGGTCTGCTTGCGTCCGTCGAGCAGTGCGAACTCCTCCAGGGTGGGCGCAGACTCCAAAGCCGTGAAGTCACGCAAGCCCTTCATATTCTCGATAACCACTCGACGCAGCGCCGCGGAGTCTCTCAAGCACGGAAACAGCTCGACGTGCGGCAAAGACTGTAGGAATAGATTCTGCAAGCCAGACAGAGTCCCGACGACCTTGATGTCGCGAAGCTCGCGCACCTGCCACAATTCCAGATACTTGATGCTCTCCTTGCCCTCGATTCCCTCGAACCCCCGGATGCCGCCCAGCTTGATGTCGAGAGACCAGAGCTTCGGCAGCTGCGCCAGGTAGCCGAGGTCAGGCGTCGTTATCGACCTGAGCGTGATCTCCTCGAGCTCAGGCAGGTCACTCAGGACTTCGATGTCCTTGGTGTGTCCCTCGAGATACAGAACCCGGAGCGAGCGGAACCTGCACAGCGGCGCTAGGCTGGGCTTCTTCGAGCGAGTCGCGCCCAGGCTCAGCGACGTGAGCCCTGGCGCGATGCGTTCGAGAACACTGAGGTCCTTCAGCTCGAAGATGCCCAGGGACAATGACTCCAGACCTGAAATCCTGGCGATCGATTCGACACCACTCGCGCTCATCAGGCAGTCTGCCGCGAAACGGCGGACGTTCGTCAGTAGACGGGCGAAGGTCAGATCGCATTTGCTCGAATAGTGGCCATAGACTCGTATCTCAACGTCTGGTCGTGCTGCACAGAAAAGCTCGTTGACCAGATTCCAGGTAGCGTCTCGTACCGGCGTAGAGCACTGCAACACCGTGAGGCGTGGCTGTTTCGTGAGTTCGCGAAAGTCAGCCGCCGACGCGGAGTCATCAAACTCAGCGCGCGTCGCGTCCGCCATCCAAATGCCGCCGGTGCGTGCCATGCTCCGCGCGTCTAACGCCTGGGAGTCGAGCCGCGACAGGGCGAAAGCCCTGGCGTCCGCTCTAACGAATCGTCAGCCGAATCGTCCTCGCACGTCATCATACGGGAGTTGTGACCTGCCCATTGCCGGGTGGAGCGCCTATTGCCACAAAGTAGGCAACTATGTCTGTGTGACCGCAGATTGCCGCGCAGTCGTGAGCGGTCCGACCAAGCGAGTCTCTTGCGTTTAGATCGGCACCAATCTCTAGAAGGGCCTGCACCGCTGCCACAGAGCCTGAACTGTCACCGCACGCAGCCATCAGAGGCGTCATGCCCGAATAGACGGGATTAGAGACGGTAACCGCTCTGTTGACGTCGGCGCCCGCCTCGACAAGCGCTCGGATAACGGGCTCGGTTCCTATTGCAGCAGCATGCATCAGAGCAGTGGGGCCATCAGGGTATCTGCACTCCGGGTTCGCGCCGGCCCGCAGAAGCCGCTCAACCGCATCGACGTCGCGGCGGTTGATAGCGCCCCTGAGTCTCAAATTGCGTATTGGACGCCACATATCTCCCCCGGTGCGCCTAACAAGGCCGCGTTCAAGTTCGCTTGTAGGTAGCCTCAAACAAGACTTTCCAATCCTGTCCATCGGGGGACATCTCCATCATCCCCTTCATGGTACCGGGAGTCGAATAGTCGTAGGTCATGCGAGCGTGCATTCCTGGGCCGCCGTGGGAGAGGGTCAGAACATGGCCGTCCAAACCGCCGACGAAAACCTCGGGAGGTGAACCCATGCAGTCGAACCAATGGAGGGTGTAGCGGTCCTCCTTCGGGTCGTAGGTGTAGACACCGTGGCCAGTGAAAGTGATGGTGCCGTCGCGCTCCTGTTCGTAGTCGGCAAGGAGAGCGAAGCCACCGAGGCCTATCGTGTTCTTGTTTCTTCCGATGGCCACCCCGCCTTTCGGATCCCACTGGGAAGGGTGCATCGTCTCATCTCCTTCCCAGGATCCAGCCAGTTTCTCAAGCAGGAGGTGGCCAGGCGACGGCTTTGGCATGTCCATGGGTTACTCCTTAGGTTCAGAGAATCTCATGAGGGGCCTTCAGATGGGCCTAACGCCCTAGGGCTGACGGGCGGCAGGACGCCAGGCCCGACGTCTCGTGCAGCGACTGGTGAGGTGACGCGCCCATGCGGTTACTCCTCTCGCCGCCTAGCGACGTAGTACCAGGGCCACAACAGGCACGAAGCCAAAGCTGCTATCACCAGGTCGAGCGGCCCCTGTACCTCAAAAGCATACTTCGAGTAGCCGCTCGCCAGGACCGCCGCCTGAAGCAGGAATAGTAGTGTGAACAGCACCGCCAATAGACGCAGGCCCCACAACCGTCTGACGCTGAGCCCTGCTCCAGCGACCAAGCCGATTACACCGCGCAGATCTCCATCTCTTGCTCGACGAATCGCGTGGCCCGTCCCCTTTCGCGAAACCCCCACGTCAGCCCAACGTGTAAATGTGTGGACACGGCATCGGGTGTTATCGTAACCCGCTTGTGCGATATGCAATCCCACCAGGCGGAGGGCTGACTCTCGCAAACCCCTGGACCTGCCGGAGTTTTCTGGACTACTGAGCTCGGGCGATGGGTGGGCAATGACGCGGCCTTTGTTCAGATAACAACCCCTGCCAGTACCTCGCCTCAGCCAACGACGCAGTTCTGGCGCCACAAGAGGGGCCTGCCGCCTGGCTCAGAGGGCGTCCAGCGGGCTAGCCCGACCTTCTCAGCAATCGTCTACGAAACGCCGTATCTGCCCGAATCTGTGGCGTTACGCTCTGGTCGGGCATCCTCAGCGTGCTTCGAGCACGCTTGCGGTGCCCTCGGTCGCAAGTCTTGCATCTTCAGGCAGCTACAACGTTTCGCAGGCTAGCCGGTCCCTTCGCCCGCCGCCCCCCGCAGCTCCAGCGTCGTGGTGACGATTGAGCTCTCCCGGGTGGCGTCGTCGCGCAGCCCGACGGCGATCAGGTGGACGCCCGCGGGCAGGCTCACTTCCATCACCACGCCGACCATCTCGGTCTCGTCGTCGGTCGCGCGCCGGATGCGGAAGGCGGACTGCTCGAAGACCCCTTTGTCGTTCTTGGTGTTGCGGGTCCCGATCTGGACGCTGATGTGCGCCGCCAACGACTCTCCTTCGGGCAGAAAGGCGATACTCGCCGCCGGCACCATGATGTGCAGCGGGATCGTCACCCGGCCTTTGCCCCCGTCACGAAGATCGCCGGCGCCGAGCCGCAGGCCCATCGGGTTGTCCACCAGCCCCAGGTAGACCGCGCCTTCCAGGCGCTCGGTCATGCGCGCGTCGGGGTTCTTGTCGCGGTAGCCCTTGCGGTGCCGGACCTCGAGCTTGCGGTCTTTGACGCGCACCTCGATCTGATGTCCGAGCTCGTCGCCGCCGTGCAGCGGCTCGTAGGCGAGCGAGTAGTAGCTCCCCATCTCGAGGGCGATGTTGGTCAGCTCGACGTCGAAGTCGTTGCGGTTGAAGATGGCGCGACCGCCGGTCTCCGCGGCCAGGTTCAGGAGTCCGTCACGCTCGTTGAATCGCAGCGCGGTGTCGAGCCCCCGGGTGCCCCGCTCTTCCACCGTTCCCTGCGCCGCCGTGCCGACGAAGCTCCCCTGCAGCCCCGCGGCCTGCAGTGAGTAGATGGTCACCCGGTTGGCGTTGGCGTGGCGGGTCAGTTCGCGAAACGCGCCGCCGAGCTGGTCCGCAAGGAGGAACCCCGGCGACCTCGTCCGCACCGGGCAGATACCGTCGATGAAGGTCTGCAGGTCGGTGCCGGGAGATCTCTCCAGGGAGTCGCTCAGGTAGAGGAACGTCTTGACCCCCGGCACGCCGGTCAGGAAGCTGGCGGCGCTGGCCAGATGGTCCATGGTCACCGAGATCCTCTCGCGGCTCTCGCGGGCAAACAGCTCGACCTCCTTGCCCGCTGCCGGCACGAAGCAGTCGCACGGGTCGGCGGCGCCCGTCCGCCCGCCGGCGCCGCCCCTCTCCTTGCAGGCTCTCCAGATGGCCTGCATCCGCTGGATCGCCAGCCGCTTCTCCATCTCCACCCGACCGCCGGCGGGAGCCGTCTTGGCGATCCGCTCCAGGGCGGCGTCGATCTCCTCCCAGCTGGAGCCGAAGGTCACCTCGGTCCTGAGACCTTGGTCCTGGTTGAGGATCAGCACCCGTTCCGCCGGCACCTTCTCGGCGGCGAGGAAGTCGCGCAGGTCGCCGATCAACCGGTTGCGGCCGGTCGGCTTGAGGTGCAGCTGATCGAAATAGACGACCAGGTGGCTGGGATCGACGGGCAGCGGCTCCGAGGGCTCGGCCTCCGGGCTCGGCGTGGCGCGGGCCCGCTCGACACTCCCGAGCACCTGCCGCTCACCGTCGATCTCGGCAAAGTAGCTGATCTCCACCGGCTTGCCGTCCTCGAAGACCTCGAAATCCGCCGCGCTCAGGCCCGTGATGGGATTGCCTTTGCGATCGGTCACCCACGCCTCGACATTGACCAGCTGCACGTCGACGACTTCGCCGAAGCGGTACGCCTCGGGGGGTTGCGCAGCGATGCCACCGGCAAGCGCCGAAAGGAGCGCTGCGAACGCCAGACTCCGAGCTGCGCGGCGCTGCTTCATCGAGTCTCCGATCCGGTCGTTGCTCGCCGTCAACCGGGCTCGGGGCCACGGTCTGCCGGGGCAACTTGTCTCCGCACGCCGCGCCTGGACTGCAAGACCCGTTCCGCGCACGCCTAGCCTGCCCTTCTCACCAATCGTCTACGAAACGCCGTATCTACCTGAATCTGCAGCGTTACGCTCCGGTCGGGCATCCTCGGCGTGCTTCGAGCACGCTTGCGGTGCCCTCGGTCACAAGCCTCGCATCTTCAGGCAGTTACGACGTTTCGCCACGACGATCGGTGAGAAGGTCAGGCTAGCCCGACCTTCTCACCAGGCTAGCCGGGCGCGGCGCCCGCCGCCGGCCGCAGCTCGAGCGTCGTGGTGACGAAAGAGCTCTCTCGGGTGGCGTCGTCGCGCAGCCCGACGGCGACGAGGTGCACCCCCTCGGGCAGGGTCAGCTGCATCACCACGCCCACCATCTCGGTCTCGTCGTCGGCCGCTCGCCTGATGCGAAAGGCGGAGTGCTCGAAAATGCCTTTGTCGCTCTTCGTGTTGCGCGTGCCGATCTGGACACTGAGGTGCGCCGCCAGCGATTCCTCCTCGGGCAGAAAGGCGACGCTCGCCGCCGGCACGAAGATGTGCAGCGGAACCGTGATCTGTCCCTTACCGGTGACGCTGATATCGCCCGCGCCCAGACGCACACCCAGAGGGTTCTCCACCAGTCCCAGATAGACGGCGCCCTGCAGGCGCTCGGTCATGCGCAGGTCGGCGTCTTTGTCGCGGTAGCCGCGCCGGTGGCGGACCTTCAGCTTGCGGTCCCTGAGGCGCACTTCGATCTGGTGCTCGAGCTGGTCGCCGCCGTGCGACGGTTCATAGGCCAGGGAGTAGTAGCTGCCCATCTCGAGCGCGACCTTGGTCAGCTCGACGGCGAAGTCGTTGCGGTTGAAGATGGCGCGGCCGCCGGTCTCCGCGGCCAGATTCGAAAGGCCGTCGCGCTCGTTGAGGCGCACCGCCGTATCGAGGCCGCGGGTGCCCTGTTGATCGAGCGCTCGTTGCGACGCCGAGCCGACGAAGCTCGCTTGCAGGCCCTGTGCCTGCATCGAGTAGATGGTCACCCGGTTGGCGTTGGCGTGGCGGGTGAGCTGCCGGAAGGCCAGGCTGAGCTCATCCGAGACGACGAACTGCGAGGACCGGTCCTGCACCGGGCAAACGCCGCTGACAAAGCTCATCAGGTCCGCCCCCGGAGATCTCTCCAGGGAGTCGCTCAGGTAGAGCAGGGTCTTGACCCCGGGCACGCCGGTCAAGAAGCTGGCCGCGCTCGTCAGGTGGCCCATGGTGATCGCGATCCGGTCGCGGCTCTCGCTGGCAAAGAGCTCGACCTCGGGGCGCGCCCGCGGCAAGAAGAACTGGCACGCCGCGTCGCCCGAGGCTCCGGTCTGGCCGCCGGCCCCGCCGATCTCCCGGGCCCAGGTCCAGTCATCCTGCAGCCGCTGGAGAGCCAGGCGCTTCTCCATGTCCACCCGCCCCCCGGCGGGCGCCGTCTTGGCGATCCGCTCGAGGGCGGCGTCGATCTCCTGCCAGGTGGAGCCGAAGGTCACCTCGGTGGTCAGGCCGTAGTCCTGATTCAGGATCAGCACCCGCTCCGCCGGCACCCGCTCGGCGGCGAGAAAGTCCCGCAGGTCCTTGATCAGCCGGTTGCGGCCGGCCGGCTTCAGATGCAGCTGATCGAAATAGACCACCAGATGGTTGGGGTCTATGGCCGGCGGTTGGGGCGGAGACTCGTCGGGGTCCGCGGCGGCGAGCACTCGCTCGACGCTGTTCAGCACCTGCCGGTCGCCGTCGATCTCGGCGAAGTAGGTGATCTCGACCGGCTTGCCGTCCTCGAGGATCTCGAAATCCGCCGCGCTGAGGCCCTTTATCGGACTGCCCTTGCCGTCGGTCACCCAGGCCTCGACGTTGACCAACTGCACGTCGATGACCTCGCCGAAGCTGTAGGCTTCGCGATCCTGGGCGTCGACGCCGCCGGAATGGGTCAGCAGCACCGCCGCCGCGATCACGGTCCAGACTGTTCGCTTGTTCGCCATCGGAACTCCCGTCTGTTCGGTCTCCATTGGGCAGGCGACCTTGCGCGCCATGACCACCAGCTGTGCAGAGCGACT
>CALZJC010000351.1 GCA_945787525.1 Thermoanaerobaculia bacterium
TCGGCTTCGAGACCGAGAACTTCGGCAAGCTCAACTTCAAGGTCAAGGACGGCCTGGGCGCCAAGGAAGAGCGCGTGCAGGTGCCCTACGACAAGGAGCACGATTACGAAGAGGAGGTGATCCGCCGGCGCCAGGAGTTCGTCAGCTCGTACAGCGGCGCCAAGCTGGAGCACGTCACCCAGTACTCTTTCGACCCGCAGGAAACCCAGGGCAACATCGAGAACTTCACCGGCGTCGCCCAGATACCGCTCGGCTTCGCCGGCCCGCTGATGGTCAATGGCGAGCACGCCCAGGGCGAGTTCCTGATCCCGCTGGCCACTTCCGAGGGCACGCTGGTGGCCTCCTACAACCGCGGCATCAAGGTGATCAATCTCGCCGGTGGCGTCACCTGCACGGTGGTGGACGACGCGATGCAGCGGGCGCCGGTCTTCGTCTTCGAGTCGGCGCGGGAAGCGCGGGACTTCCGCCGCTGGGTCAACGACAACCTGGAGGCGATCCGCCTCGAGGCCGAGGCCACCTCGAGCGTCGCCAAGCTGATCTACATCGACATCTTCATGGCCGGCAAGTTCGCCTACCTGCGCTTCAACTTCGCCACCGGCGACGCCGCCGGCCAGAACATGGTCGGCCGCGCCACTTTCGCCGCCTGCAGCTGGATCCTCGAGCACGTCGACACCATCAAACGCTTCTATCTCGAGTCCAATCTGGCCACCGACAAGAAGGCGTCGCAGGTCAACATCATGCGCACGCGGGGCAAGCGGGTCATCGCCGAGGTGACGATCCCGCGCGACGTGCTCGAGCAGAACATGCGGGTGCGCCCCGAGAGCCTGACCTACCACAACCAGATCGCCAACGTCGGCGCCATCCTGTCCGGCGCCAACAACAACGGCGCGCACTCGGCCAACGCCATCACGGCGATGTTCATCGCCACCGGCCAGGATGTGGCCAACGTCTCCGAGTCCTCGGCGGGCATCCTCTACACCGAGATCACTCCGGAAGGCGACCTGCACATCTCGATCACCATCCCGTCGCTGATCGTCGCCACCTACGGCGGCGGCACCAGCCTGCCGACCCAGCGCGAGTGCCTCGCGGTCATGGGTTGCGTCGGTCGGGGCAAGGTACGCAAGTTTGCCGAGATCGTCGGCGGAGTGGTGCTGGCCGGCGAGATCTCCCTGGGCTCGGCGATCTCGTCCCTCGACTGGGTCTCGAGCCACGAGGAGTACGGGCGTAACCGCTAGCCCGGCACACCAGTGCAGGCCAACTCAGCGCCCGGCGACGCCAAGCCGGACCCGACTCTGCGGGCCGAGGACGGCCCCGCCTTGCCGGTAGACCCGTTGGATGCGGATTTCCTCCGCCATCTGATGAACCACCTCTACGGGCCGATCATGGGTGGCTACTTCCGCACCCGCCTGCTCGGCGCGGCGAACGTGCCGCCTCAGGGGCCGGCGATCCTGGCAGCCAACCACAGCGGCAGCTCGTTCCCGTACGACGGCATCGCTCTCGACGGCATGCTCTGGTACCGGGAGGGTATGCGGACCGAGAACAAGTGCCGCTCGGTCTACGCCAAGGTCTTGTCGGTCACCTGGTGGATGCGACCCTACGGCATCGACAACTTCTGGCGCCGTTGCGGCGGCGTCGACATGACGTTCGACAACTTCGACCGTCTGCTGCAGCGCGGCGACCGGGTCCTCTACTACCCCGAGGGCGTACCCGGGATCGGCAAGGGCTTCGCCCGCCGCTACCAGCTGCAGCGGTTCGCCTCCAGCTTTGTCACCCTGGCGACGAAGCACCGGGCGCCGGTGATTCCGGTGCACGTCATCAACGCCGAGTGGGTGATCCCGTTCAGCTTCATGCTGAAGCCGCTAGATCGGCTGATGGAACGGTTCTTTGGGGTACCGTTCCTGCCGCTGCCGGCCGGACCCCTGGCGGTTCTCCTGCCGTTTCTCTGGTACCTGGCGCTGCCGGCACGGATGATCTTCGTCATCGGCAAGCCGATCGACGTCGTCGCCCGCGCCCGGGCGGCCGGCATCACCGATCTGGACAACCCGGACCGGGAGAGGGTCCGGGTGGTCGCCGACGGCATCCGGGACAGCATGCAGGAGCGCCTGACCGCCCTGGTGGCGCGCTACGGCCGCTGGCCCTATCAGCTGCGCTCGCTGTGGCGCGAGATGCGACGCCGCGGCCTGCAGTGTCTCTACCTGGGTCCCTGGGCCTGGGTCTGGAGCTTCCCGCGCCTCGATCGTGACCGCCACCGGCCAGCGGCCAGGAACGCCCTGCACGCCTTCCTGCGAGACTGGGACCTGCTGCTCTACTACGTGCCGCTGGGCTGGCCGCTGCTGGCCCTGGCCAGGCGGCTGCGCAAGCCACCGTGCGGCTACCGCGGCCTGACTCCCAGGGAGCGCCGCGAGCGCGAGGGTACCTTCTTCTGGAATCTGGCTGACAGGCCGCTGCCGCCGAGGGAGGGTCCGGTCGCCGGCGCCGAGCAGCCAACCGAGCCCGCCGCTGGTGAAGCCCACTGATGAGCCCGCGTCAGGCTAGCTCGGTTCGGTATCTACGTAGGCCTCCAGGCGGCTGAGCAGCCCGTCGAGGTGGCTGGTGGCCAGACCCAGTTCGGTCGTTGGCCGCCACCGCGGATCCTCGTCCGGCAGGCCCACGCCAGTCCACAGGCCGAGGCGCGTATCGGCCAGCACATCCTTGCGCAGCACGACCCCGTGGCGCGCGAGAATCGGCGCCAGCTCGTCGTAGCGCGCCAGCAGATTGCGCCGCGTGCTCTGGTAGGCATGCTCACAGGTCTTGCGCCGGCCGCTGAAGCTGAAGACGTTGTTGAAGAACATGGCGTAGTCGTCGCGACTCGGCTCGATCAGCACCACGTCGGCGTCGGGAAAGCTCTTGCCGTAGACCGCCATGCCGGCCTTCAGGCGCGAGCGGATCAGCGTGCGCAGCGCCTGCGCCAGGACCGTCAGCAGGCCGCGGTCGATCAGTTTGTCGCTCCGCATCGCGCCCTGCGCCACGGCCTGCGCGGTATCCACCGGCACCAGCGGGTTGAAGCACAGGACCAGTTCGGCGCCGGCCTCGAGGGCCACCGAGGCGTGCATCGTCTTGAGCAGCGCACCGTCGACGTAGTGGCGACCGTTGATCTCCACCGGTGGGTAGAGCCCGGGGATGGCGGAGCTGGCCTGCACCGCGGTCGATATCGGCACGTCCGCAAAACCGTCCTGCCCGAAACGCACCGCCCGGCCGGAGTCCAGGTCGGCGGCGACGATGATCAGGTGCTTGCGCAGCTTGCGGAAGTCGTCGGTGCGCCCCTTCATCGTGTAGATGCGGTGCAGGTAGTCCCGCATCGGCTCGTTGTCGAAGATCGCTACCGGTAGGGCGCGGGCGAGGCGGGTCAACGAGTCGAACAGGCTCTTGTCGATCGGGTCCCGGCTGTAGTCCGCCAGGGCCTGGGCCAACAGCTTGGGCAGCAGCGCGGCGCGCTTGCCCAACTCGCGAAACTTCGGCTGGAAAAACTGCTCCGACGAGAACGGGTGCTCACCGGGCTCGTGCTTGATGATCGCCCGGCACATCTGCGCCGTGGTCAGATCGTTGGACAGGTTGGCGGTCATGAACGCGCCGGCGCTCACCCCCACGTAGACGTGAAGCTGGTTGAAATCGACGCCCTCCAGCGCCTCTTCTACGGCGCGGAGGGCGCCGATCTCCCAGATGGCTCCCAGGGGACCGCCGCCGGCTACCGCCAGCCCGATCCGCGATCGGTTGTCGCCAGATCTGCTGCGCTTCGCCAAGCGGTCGCCCCGCGTCAGCTCTTCTTGGTGACGCGGCGAGTGGCCTTGCGTGCTCGGGTGGCGGGCTTGATCTTGTCGACCTTGGCGGTCAACTCCTCGACCCGCTTGGTCAGCCGCATGATCTCGTCGCGGCTGGGCACGCCGAGCCGCTGCACGGCACCGGCGACCTTGTGGTCGAAAGTGTCGCCCAGCTTCTCGAACTGGCTCTCGGCCGCCTCACGGGCCTCTTCCATCTTGCCCTTGACCAGCTTGAACCGCTTCTTGCCGCGGGCCTCGAACTCCTCGCCCGCCTCGACCAGGTTGTGGAAGACCTTGGTGCCCTCCTCTTCGGCCTTGGCGAGAGCGCCGAGTCCGGCGAGCCAGATCTTGTGCGCCGACTCGCGCACTTCGTTGTACACCTTCTGCTGTTTCTTGGCCATGGTGACCTCCTGTG
>CALZJC010000352.1 GCA_945787525.1 Thermoanaerobaculia bacterium
GCGACCTTCAAAGTGGTCGTCAACCACGAAGAGCAGTACAGCATCTACCCGGCCGAGCGGCGGGTACCGATCGGCTGGCGGGCGGTGGGCAAGGTGGCGGAAGAGGAGGAGTGCCTGCGCTACATCGAGGAGATCTGGACCAACAACCGGCCGGCGGACGTCCGGGAGAGGGTCGAAGCGCTGCGCGAGGAGGTCGAGGAGGCCTCTACCCGCAAGCGCTGACGGGCGGTGAGACTGCGTTCGCCGGCCGCCGGGCCGCTGCTGCCGATCCCGCTGAGCGTTCTGCTGACCCTGCTCTGGGTCGGGGTGGTCCGGCTGTTTTTCCTATGGGTGACGACCCAGGCCCGGTGGGGCGAAGAAGGCGCGGCCTGGACGGCCCTGCTCTTCGATCAACGGGTGCTGGGACGGGCCCGGCTGCCGACGATGATCGTCGCGATCAGCTTCCTGCTGCTGCTCTATCTGTGGCTGGACTATCGCTCCGGGCCCTCCCGTGTTTGGCGAACCGTGGTCTTCCTGGCGGCGGCGACGCTGCTGGTGTATCTCGGTTGGGCGGTCTGGTACTCGTGGTGGAACCACCTCGACGCCCTGACCCATCCGGGTGACGTGCTGATGACCGCCGCCGGTGCTGCATCGCCCTTGGCAGGCTGAGACCGTGAGCGCCATCCAGCTTCTGCTCGGAGCGGTGCTCGCGGTGCCGTTCGTGCTCTATGTGCGGTCGCGGCGGGGGGAGGACCCGATCTACGCCCAGGGCCTGGTGGTGGCGGCGCTCATCTATGTCGGCTTCGCGGTTGCGGCGGGGGCCGGCGCCGGCGCCCTGGTGACCGAGATCATCGGCGTGCTGCTGTTCGGTGCCGTCGCCTGGCTGGGTGTGCGCCGGGCGGCCCTCTGGCTGGCGGCCGGCTGGGCGGCACACGTCGGTTGGGACCTGCTGCTCCATCCGCTCGCCGGCTCGGGCTACGCCCCGGCGTGGTACGTGCGGGCCTGTGTCGGCTTCGATCTGGCCGTCGCCGCCTGGATCGCTTTGCGCCCGGAGCGGGAGGGCGGCTCTTGAGCCGCCCCGAGCCCCAGGTTCTGGAGCTCGAGGGCTGGAAGCGCCGCCGGCACTTCGAGTTCTTCCGCCACTACGAAAAGCCCTGGTTCAACATCTGCGCCGACGTCGACGTGACCGCGCTGGTCAGCCGCTGCGCCGAGCCCGGTGGGCCGTCGTTCTTCCTCGCCTCGTTCTGGCTGTCACTGGTGGCGGCCAACGGCGTCGAGGAGCTGCGCTACCGCCTGCGTGGCGACCAGGTGGTCGTGCACCCGGTGATCCACGGTGGCACGACCGTGCTGATGCCCGACGAGACCTTCGCCTTCGCCTACTTCGACTACCAGACGGACTTCCAGGCGTTTGCCGTCGCGGGCGCCCAGGAGCTCGATAGGGTCAAGAACGGTCCTGGCGGCCTGGAGCCGCGGACGGATCGCGACGACACGATCCACTACTCGGTGATCCCCTGGGTGTCGTTCTCGAGCTTCAGCCACGCGCGCACGTTCAAGTCGGACCTCTCGGTACCCAAGATCGTCTTCGGCAAGCACCGGCGGGTCGGTGACCGGCGGCTGCTGCCGGTCTCGGTGGAGGTCCACCACGCGCTGGTGGATGGGCTGCACGTGGGGCGGTTCTACGAGCGGTTCGAGGAGCTGGCGGGTAACCCCGCGTTGCTCGAATAGCGGCAGTGGCGGCTCTCGGTCGTGGTGACGGGCCAGCCGGCTTGGAGCCGAGAAGCTTGCCCTCTGGACGGGGAGTCATCCTGCGCGCGCTGCTTTCGCTGCGTGCTCGGATGCTCCCCTTGGTCGGGCGCTTCTCGACTCCCGGCCGGCTTCCGCCAGGGGGTTCCGCAGCGGGGCAGCAAGAGCGCCTGCCTGGCGTACGGTCAGCCGTGCCCGGCGATCCGGTCCGCGATGTCGGTCGGGATGGGGATTGCGTGGATCCCCGCGGGATCGTTCAGGATGCAGCAGACCGAGCTCATGCGGCCCTTCGCCACCGGCCGCTCGCCGACCCGCACCGCGAAGTCGTAGGTCATCGATTTCGTGCCCTTGCGCGCCACCACGAGCTCGATGGTCAGCTCGTCGCCCAGACGCGCCGGGCTCTGGTACTCGAGCGAGGCCGAGACCCGCGGCCAGCCGATCTCGTGGCCGTCGCGCTGGTGGTGCACGGTGGTGCCCACGGCCTCGAGGAACTCGTGCTCGGCGGTCTCCAGGAAGACGAAGAAGCGGGCGAAGTGCACGATGCCGCCCATGTCGGTGTCGGCGAACTCGATCTTGCGCCGGCTGGTGAGGCTGCTGAGCGGGGTGCCGGAAGTCATGCGTCGGGCCTCTCTTCGCCGGTGATCTCGCGGTAGACGGCGGCTGTTCTCTCGGCCATGCCGCGGCTGTTGAAATCGCGCTCGACTGCCTGGCGGCCGCGCCGGCCGAGCTCGCGGCGTCGCCCGGGGTCGCGGATCAGCTGCAGCAGGCCGGCGACGAGCGCGGCGTGCGACCCCGGCTCGACCAGCAGTCCGCCGCCGGTCGCCTCGAGCAGCTCCGGAAAGGCGCCATGGGCGGGCAGGACCACCGGCACGCCGTGGGCGAGGGCCTCGATGACAGACAGCCCTTTGGGCTCGCGGTAGGTGGTCGGCACCGACAGCAGGTCGATACGCCGCAGGAGATCGCGCTTGGCCGGGGCGTCCAGCTCGCCATGGAACAGGACGCGGTCGGCCAGGCCGGCCTGGCGCACCCTGAGCTCCAGCCGCTTCAGATAGGGGCGCTCGCGCTTTGCCACCCAGCCGCCGACCTCGAGACGGACGCCCCCGGCCTCGGGCTGGTCGGCCAGCTCGATGAAGGCGTCCACCAGCAGATGGAGGCCCTTTTCGGGGCAGATTCGCGCCAGATAGCCGATCGTCGCCGGCTTGCCGGCGGCGGCCGGGACGGCGTCGGCTGATGAGCCTTCGCCCTCCGCAGGCACGGCGAACTGCTTCAGGTTGACACCGAGAGGCACGACATGGATCGCTTCCTGTGGCACCTCCAGCAGCTCCCGCATGCGGTCGGCGTAGTAGCGGCTCGGCGCCAGAAAGCCCGCCAGCTCGCGCGCCCTGAGCCGGAGCTCCGCCACTACTTCGCTGCGATGGGGCTCGGGCAGGCCGTCGACAAACAGGTCCTCGCCGGTCAGGCCGGAGACCACCGGCGCGCCGGTGGCTCGATGGATCTCGCGCGCCATGCCGATCAGCAGGCCGTTGCCGAGCTGCACGATGTGGGGACGAAACTCCGCCAGCCATTCGGTCAGCCGCGCCAGCTCTTTACGCTGCCGCCCCTCCTCGCCGCGCAGCACCGACAGCGTGAGCGGCCCCAGCGACGCGGCGTCGGTGGCGCCCGCCATGCGTGAGGCGAGGCCCAGCATGGCGCCGCTGTCGAGGATCCGGTCGAGCAGCCGCGGCGTCCGCCGGAAGAGGCGCAGCGCCTGCTGCAGGTAGACGTTGACCGCGCCGTAGAAGATCTTCTCGGTGGCCACCGGCGGCTCGTCGGTGCGGATCGGCGTGTACAGCGGCAGCATCGCGACGTCATGGCCGAGCTCCATCAGCGCGGTCGCCAGGGTGTTGTCGTGGATGCACGAGCCGCAGTACATCCCGGCGGCCCCGGGCGCTACGTAGGCGATTCTCATCTGCTCAGGGGGGGCGGGTCTGGGTAGCAGCGGCTTCGAGCCGCAGACGTTAGCAGAACGTGGGTTGGTGGCGTGGGGCGTTGCGTTGCGGAGGTGGCGGTGCGCGCAATGCCGGTGTCAAGGGGCGGGCGGGGCTCTTCCCTCCGGGCGGCTTTGGCCCGCCTGGTCATGTTTGAGGCGCCGGAGAGTCTCTGGGAGGCGCCCCACGCCACCGGTGGGGGTCGGGGGCGGCAGAGGGATCGGCGGCGTTCCTGGGGCCGGTCGTGGTGGCAGAGAGGGCGAGGTGCTGAGGGGCCGGCGCCGCCGCCGCCGGCAACGTGACGGGACCGAGGTTACGCCCTGGCCGGGCGAGCCCGGCCGGTTCGCGAGGAGGCAGCGTCAGTGAGTTGGGATGAACCGCAGGAAGATCTGCCCTCAGCGACCGAAACACTCTGTTCGGTTGACGGCAAGGTCGGCTTCGAGCTCTATCCTGGACGGCTGGACTTACACTGCGCGCTGCAAGCATAATCCAGC
>CALZJC010000353.1 GCA_945787525.1 Thermoanaerobaculia bacterium
TGGTGAGCACGGGATCGCCGGCGTCACGGTGAGCCTGTGGAGCGATCCGGACGGGGTGCCCAACAACGGCGACGAGGTCGTGGTCGCGACCGCCATCACCGACGCCAATGGCGACTTCGGCTTCTCCGCTCTGGAGGACGGCGACTATCTGATCAAGATCACCGACACCGCAGGCAAGCTGCTCGATCTCGGCGGCACCACCGCGCCGGGACTGGCTCGCGAGCTGGCGGCTACGGTTCTCGGCGGCGATGACCTGACGGGCATCAACTTCGGCTACAACGCCTCCGGCACGCTGGGGGACCGGGTGTGGAGCGACGTCGACGGCGACGGCGTCCAGGACGCCGGCGAGCCGGGGATCGGCGGGGTGGCGCTGACCCTGAGCCTGCTGGCGCAGTTCGACGTCATCGACGGGCAGATCGACCTCGACGCCGATGGCGACGTCGACCTCGACGACGACGGCTATCTGGACGGTGTCCAGGTCATCGACGGCAGGCTCGACCTCGACGGCGACGGCGGTACCGGCACCGCCGGCACGCCCGACCCCGGCGACGACGGCGCGTTCGCCGGCCGCACGGTGATCGACGGCAAGATCGACGTCGATGGCAGCGGCGGCGTCGGAGCCGGCGACGACGGATCCATCGGCGTGCCGGTGCAGGTCGTCGACGGCCGGTTGGACCTGGACGGTGACGGCACCACCGGCACCAGCGGCACGCCGGACGCCGGCGACGACGGCTTCCTGAACGGCATCCAGGTCATCGACGGCAAGCTCGACATCGACAACGACGGCGGTATCGACGCAGACGATGACGGCGCGTTCGCCGGCAAGCAGGTGATCGACGGCGAGATCGACTTCAACGGCGTCGGCGGTGTCGACGGCAGCGATGACGGCTTTCTGTTCGGAGCGGTCGCCACCACGACGACCGCCAGCGACGGCAGCTACCTGTTCAGCGGCCTGCCGCCTGGCTTCTACCGGGTCGCGGTGGACAGCGCCAACTTCAACATGGGCCAGCCGCTGGCGGGCTACCTCCAGACCGGCGACCCCGACGTGGCGGTCGACTGTGGCGACCCCGGTGAGGAGGGCTGCAGCGATGCGTTGGCCGATCTGGGCGATGGCCCACTGGGCTTCATCGGCGACAGCGACCTGAGCGTCGACTTCGGCTATCAGGCCGACACCGCGGCGGTCTATCCGATCAGCGGCACGGTCTTCGAGGACGTCGACGAGGACGGCTTCGACGACGGCCCGCCGGCGGAGAACGGCTTCGCCGGCGTCACCCTGGAGCTGCGCGACGCGGCGGGCAACCTCATTGCCACCACGACTACCGACGCCAACGGCGACTACTCGTTTGCCGATCTGCCGGACGGCGCCAGCTACACCGTGGTGGTGACCGACGCGGCCGGCATCCTCGACGGCTACCAGCTCACCAGTGGCCTCGACGCCATCGACGTAACGCTGGCCGGGGCGCCGGTGATCGACATCGACTTCGGTTACGTCCGCGATCCCGGGACCGCCTCCATCGGCGACACGGTCTGGTTCGACGCCGATGGTGACGGCCTGCCGGGGCCGACCGAGTCCGGAATTCCGAATGTGGTGGTGGATCTCTACCTGGACGACGGCGACGGCGTCCTCGAGCCGACGGTGCAGGTGGTCGGCGGATTGATCGATCTCGACGGTGACGGCGTAGTCGGCAATGTGGATGACGGCGTCCTCGGCGGCGGTCAGCCGACCTCCGCAACCGGCCGGATCGGCGTCATTGACGGCAAGCTGGATCTCGACGGCGACGGCTCGATCACCACCGCCGACGACGGGACGTTCAACGGCGCGACGGTGACCGACGGCGTGATCACCGCCGCCGACGGTGCACTGGTTGGCGACGACGGCGGGCCAGTGTCGACGACCCTGACCGACGGCAACGGACAGTATCTCTTCCCGGATCTCGCCGCCGGCGCCTACTTCGTCGACGTGCGCGAGTTCACCGTGCCGGACTCCACCGCCGACGGCGTGCCGGATCTGGTCGAGGTGATCTGGGAGGTCATCGACGGGCGCATCGATTTCGACGGCGATGGCGACGTCGACGTCGACGATGACGGCGTTCTGGACGGCGTCGACATCATCGACGGTCGCTTGGATCTGAACCTCCCTGCTGGGATCGACGGCGCCGACGACGGCACCTTCCGCGGCAAGACGGTCATCGACGGCGAGATCGACCTGGACGGCAGCGGCGTGGCGGACGCCAGCGACGACGGCAGCCTGGGCGTCGACCCGTCGGATGCCATCACCCTGAGCGAGGGCGAGCGCTACGAGGACGCCGACTTCGGCTATGCCCCGCGCAGCGGCACGGCGGCGATCGGCGACCGGGTGTGGCTCGACGCCGACGGCGACGGCGAGCAGGACGACGGCGAACTGGGGATCCCCGGGGTCGACATCATCATCAGCGGTCCCGGCCCCGATGTGACCATCACCACCGCTGCCAACGGCTTCTGGATGGCCACTGGCCTCACCGCGACGTCGACCCTGTACAGCGTCAACTACGACCCCGCCTCGGCTCCGCTGGTGGCCCCTGACCCGGACCTGGCCCAGACCTTCCCCGGTGACGTCTCCTACCAGGTGACGGTCGACGACGGCGACCTGTTCACCCATCTCGACTACGGCTTCACCGGCGGCACCTACGGCAGCATCGGCGATCTGGTCTGGCTGGATCTCAACGGCGACGGGGACGTGGACGGTGGTGAGCCGGGGGTCGCAGGCGTCACCGTCAGCCTGATCGCCGACCTTGACGGAAACGGCGATTGGGATCCGGAGGGCGTCGATGGCCTGCTGGGCACCGCGGATGACGAGGTGATCCTGGAGACGGCGACCACCGACGCCACCGGCGGCTACCTGTTCACCGGTGTGCCGCCAGGCGACGACTACCTGGTGGATGTCACCGACATCGCCGGCGTTCTGGTGGGCCTGCAGAAGACCTCGGGGACGGCGGACACCAACGACAATAGCCAGGACGATCCCTACGACGTGATGAACCTGGCCGCATCGGTCCTCACCGGCGACTTCGGCTACACCCCGGCCGGCGGCTTCGGCTCGATCGGCAACCAGGTCTGGCGCGACCTCGACGGCAACGGCATCCGGGAGACAGTTATCGACGGTCGGATCGACATGGACGGTGATGGGGATGTCGACACCTTCGACGATGGCACGTTGGACGGTGTCAGCGTCATCGACGGCCGCTTGGACTTGAACGCTCCTGCGGGAATCGACGGAGCCGACGACGGCTTCTTCCGGGGTATCAGAGTGGAGGACGGCGAGCTTGACCTCGACGGCGACGGCACCGCTGGTGAGACTGGCGGCGACGACACCGGTCCGCTGGAGCCGGGCATCCAAGGCATCACGCTGGAGCTGTGGCTGGACGTCGACGGCAACGGCGTGCTGGCCCCGGGCACTGACAACCTGGTCCGCACGACGACGACCGATGTCAACGGCGAGTACGAGTTCCGGAGCCTGCCGCTCGGCGACTATCTGGTGAACGTAACCGACGATCTGGGAGTGCTGTCGGGCTTGGTCAAGACGACCGGACCGAATCCGGGTGCCGACAACAACAGCCAGGCGAATCCCTATCCCATCACCCTCGACTCCGGGAATCCCGAGAACGGGACGGCCGATTTCGGCTACCAGGCAGACACTGGCGGCTCGGTGCTGACGATCGCAGGAACGGTGTTCGAGGACGAGGACAACGACGCCGTCTTCGACGACGGCAGCGAGCCGGAGGTCAGCAGCGCCAGGGTCTTCCTGTATCGCGATCTCGATGGGGACGGCGTGCTCGACCCGGGTGAGCCGCTGATCGACAGCATGCTGTCGGACCCGACAGGCCCGACCCAGGGTGACTACCTCTTCACCGATCTGCCGCCCGGCGACTACCTGGTGGCGGTGAGCGTGGACGGGACGTCGGTGGACGACTATCTGCAGACGACGCAGGCGGCGACCGGTGGGGTGCAGCCGGTGACCCTGGTGGCGGCGAGCTCGACCGACAACGACTTCGGTTTCTGGAACGGGGGGATCGTGGTGAACCCGATCACCCTGGCGTGGCTGGCGGTGGAGGATCTGGGGAGCGGGGTGCGGATCGAGTGGATGACGGCCACCGAGACGGCGAACGTCGGGTTCCACCTCTACGCCGTGGGCGCGGC
>CALZJC010000354.1 GCA_945787525.1 Thermoanaerobaculia bacterium
GCCGCGGCGGCCGCCGCCGGCCCGGCCGGGTGGCACTTGGCGCACTGGAACATGTTGAAGGTGATCTCGCCCACCGCCAGCTCGCGCCGTCCGGGGCGCTCGGGCCGCGACAGGAACGAGTCGCGCCGCTCGGCAGACTCGAAGTAGGTCACCAGGGTATTTACCTGCTCGTCGCTGAGGCCGAAAGTCGGCATACGCACGCCGAGCCAGGGGCGCAAGGTCACCTTGCTCGGGTCGTGGAGGAACTCGAACAACCAGTCCGCCTGCACGCGGGCGCCCTGGGCCGCCAGGTTGGGCGGCAGGAGAGCCACGTCCTCGATGGCGCTGCGGATGGCGTGGCCCTTGCCCTCGATCAGGTGGCAGCCCTGGCAGTTGTACTCGATGATCAGCTTGCGGCCGTCGGCGATATGGGCGGCGCGAGCCGACTGGGCGGCCTTGCGGGCGTCCCGTACCGACCCCTTGGTGAAGCCCAGGACGTTGGCGACCACGGCCTCGGCCTCGCGCGGCGACATGCCGAAGTTGGGCATCCGGTAGAGCTCGCCGTAGTTCTTGACCGCCTCTTTGCCCTCGTCCCAGACCCTCGGGTTGAGCATCTTGGTGCGGATCCAGTCCTGGCGCGTGTGCGGCACGTCGTGCACGTGCCCGAAATCGAACTGATGGAGAGGCTTCGAGCCCTCTTCGGTCAGCTCGACGCCGATCGGCTTGGCGTTCTCGAAACCACCGAGCTCGTGGCAGCCCCAGCAGCCGTACTTCTGGATCGTCTCCTCGCCCAGATAGACGTCACGCTCGGAGTCGCTCATCGCCGCCAGCGACGCGGCGCTCCGCTCGATGGTCTGGTTGTTCTGCAGGTATTCGAGCACCAGCTCGTCGCGGATCGCCGGGTCGACGGCGGGCATCTCGAGGTTCTCGTAGGCGGGGTCGGTGCTCGACAGCAGATAGGCGGCCAGGTCCGCCGCCTCCCGGTCGGTGAGTCGCAGGCTCGGCATGAGCGTGCCGGGGCTGTACTGCTTGGGGTTCTTGAGCCAGGCGTACAGCCAACCGCTCGAGACCTTGTTGCCCAACCGGATCAGATTCGGTCCGTGCAGACGGTTGAACTGTGGAAAGTAGTCGTCGCGCGTGCTGTCGGCCTCCCTCAGGTGACAGCCGGTGCAGCCCAGGGTCTGGAAGAGCTCCTCACCGCGCGCCGCGATGCCGGGCGGCGCCGGCCGATACTCGGGCTTCTCCGAACGATCCCAGATATAGGCCACCGAGGCCCGGATCTCCGCCTTCTGGCGCTCTAGATTCTCCGCCGTGGTGGTGTTGGGCTGGAAAAAGAAGTGCGGCATCCAGGTGGTGGGATGGAAGTCGCGCGGCGCCGAGATCCAGCTGTAGGCCCATTCGGGACTCACCTTGCCGGCGACCCGCTGGAGCGAGGGCCCGGGCCGCTGGAGATCCTGGAAGGCGGGGTACTCGAGCTTGTGGCAGACCCAGCACCCCATGTGCCGCATCAACTCGCGGCCGGCCTGGAGGTCCTCGGTGCCCGGCATCCAGACGTCGTCGGCGTGGCAGCTGACGCAACCGGCCTCGGACATGCTGGCCGGCAGGATCGGCGTCTCCAGGTAGGGCTGTTCCTCCCAGCCCCACCTATCGATCCATTCGGCCTTTTGTTCTTCGCTCTCGGGCGTGTGGCCGACGCGGGCGAAGTCGGTCGCCCGGTCGAGACCGCCATGGCAAACGGTGCAGCCGAAGCGGTTGTAGGGGTGAGCCGAGGTCGGCGCCAGGAAGAGCTCCAGCCGCGGATGGCTGCGAAACGGCTCCCGCCACTCCTCGCCCTCGAAGCCCGCCCGGTTGGCCGCCACGTGGCAGGTCATGCACCGGTCCACCCGGTCCACCTGGGTGAAATTGAGTTCGTTGTAGAGGCCCGACAGCATCACCTGGTCGACCTTGAGGTCGGGCTCGAGAAAGTCCATCAACGGGGCGTTGAGCAGGAAGAAATCGATCTTCTTGTCGAGCCGCTCCACCCGCTGCTCGAGGGTGTCGAGGCCCTTGCGGAGCGCCGCCAGCCGCTCTTCGGCGGCCGTCAGACCGGAGCGCTTCTCGGCCAGCTGCTCCCGGACGTGATCGCGCTGCGCGGTCCGCTCCTCCAGCGCCTTGCGCTTTTCGCGTAGCTCGGCGTTGAGCGCTTCGACTCTTAGCTCGGCGTTGAGCGCTTCGACTCTTGTCCGACTGCGTTCGATGGCGGCCTCGTCGCCGCTCTGCACCGACTGGTCGAAGCCGTAGCGGGCCGTATCGAGCAGCGACTTGACGGCGCGGGACTCGGCGTCGACGGCGTAGAGGCGGCGACCCAGGAGGTCGCGCTCCGACTCCAGGCGGCCGATCTCGTCGCGCTGCGCCTCGAGCTCCCGCTCTTCATTGGCGATCTCCTGCTGGAGCTGGGCGACCTCGTTCTCGCTCAGGCCCTGCCGTTCCTGCTGCGCCTCGCCCAGCAGGCTCTGGCGCTCGAGCTCGCGGAACTCGGCCTGCAGCCGCTTCCACGGCTGGGCATAGTCGGCCCACACCATCCAGACGGTGACGCCCAGCAGAGCCAGCGAGCTCCAGGCGAACCACACGTTCATGCGGCGGAAGTTGTAGTGCCTGTCGGGGGTCTTCTTTGGGGGAGTCGCCATGGCTTGCTCAGATGTTGAAGAAGAACTCCTGAATGTGCACGAAGTACTTGAGGTTGAACATCCAGCGGCAGTACATCTTGAGCGGCAGCAGCATCATCGTCAGCATCAGCGAGATGCCGATGTAGTAGCGCGCCGGGCCCATCTTCTCGTACCAGCTCTTGCCTATGCCCCGTTTGGCGATCAGCACCGGCAGGGCGAAGAAGTAGCCGCCCAGCAGCAGGATGCCGAAGATCTCACGCGGCAGCCAGTGGCCGGGCAGGCCGTAGCCGAACAGCTTGATCCAGATCAGCTCCGATAGGTCGACGTTGACCAGCGGCTCGATCTTGTTGAAGTCCCAGAACTCATAGGGCCCGAAAAAGTTCCAGTTGGGGCCCCGCAGAAAGGTGCCGATGACGATCAGCTCGGTCCACAGGACGAGGAAGCCGAACATGAACGCCAGGATCTCCGCCTTGCGCTCCTTGAAGGTGTAGTAGCCGTTGCCCTTCGGGTTGGTGTCGAGGTAGGGCAGCGCCATCAGCCCCACGACGATCAGGCCTGGGAGTACTACGCCGGCCATCCAGGGATCGAAGTAGACCAGCATCTCCTGCAGCCCGAGGAAGTACCAGGGCGCCTTCGACGGGTTGGGCGCCACCGAGGTATTGGCCGGCTCTTCGAGGGGCGCCTGCAGGGCGATCGACCAGACCACCAGGACCACCGTCAGCACCACCATGCAGATGAACTCGGAGAACACCAGGTCCGGCCAGGTGAAGACCTTGTCCTCGACCTCGCTCTTCTCGAAGGTGGGCTCGCCGCTGTCCAGCCGGCGGTCGTTGTTGATCGCCTTGTTCATCGACAGCCAGACGAAGAAGCCGAGGATGAAGACCATCATGACGATCGGCACGTTGTCCGCCTTGGAGACGATCTTGCGAAAGTTGGGGTCGAGCAGGCTGAGGCCGAAGAACAGCGTGCCCGCCATGAGCATCAGCCAGCCGCCGGTCTTCGACCACAACCGCTTCGACCAGAAGATGGCGGCAAAGCCCACCAACGACAGGGTGAACGACCACTGCGGGTAGGCCAGGAAGTTGATGAAGCCCTTGAGCGCGTCCATGAGCGGCCTACATGGGTCCGGAGATGCCACCGTCGCGCCGCACACGCCAGAAGTGCACGGCCATCAGCCAGGCGGCGACCAGCGGGATTCCCACGCAGTGCAGCACGTAGAAGCGGATCAGTGTGCCGCCCCCGATGGTGCGCCCGGCGATCAGGGCGAATCGGGCATCGCTGCCGACGTGGATCAGCTTGGTGCCACCGATCGACAGCAGCGCCGCGCCCGGACCCTCGGCGCCGAGCAGCGGCGTCGCCCGCGCCATGTTCGAGCCCACCGTGATGGCCCAGATGGCCAGCTGATCCCAGGGCAGCAGATAGCCGGTGAACGACAGCAGCAGGGTCAGCACCAGCAGCACCACGCCGACGTTCCAGTTGAACTCGCGCGGCGGCTTGTACGAGCCGGTCATGAACACCCGGAACATGTGCAGCCAGACCGTGATCACCATGGCGTGAGCGCCCCACCGGTGCAGCTCGCGCATGATGCCGAAGGCGGCCACCTCGCGCAGATCGACCATGTCGAAAAACGCGTACTCGACGGTGGGCCGGTAGTAGAACATCAGCAGCAGGCCGGTGATGGTCTCCACCAGGAAGAGGAAGAACGACGTGCCGCCCATGCACCAGGTGTAGCTCATCCTGAGACCCGACTTCTTGACCTTGATCGGGTGCAGGTGGAGCGCGACGTTGCCGAGCATCGCCATCGCCCGCTTGCGGTTGTCGGTGGGAATGCCGACCCGGAAGATCGACTTCCAGACCTGCGACTTGACGATGCCGCTCTGCAGCTTCTTCAGCATGTTCGTTCGTTACCCCCCGCGGCGGCTACGCCAGCGTGATGAAGGAGCTCGGATCGGTCCACTGGCCCAGCTCCCACTGGTACTTCTGCGCCTTGTCGACGACGATCTGGCCGTCGCTGGGGTCGACGAAGATGCGGGCCCGTTCCAGCGGCCGCGGCGTCGGTCCCTCGAAGTTGATGCCGCTCTTGTAGTAGCCGCTGCCGTGACAGGGGCACTTGAACTTGTTCTGCGCCTCGAGCCAGGCGGGCGGGCAGCCGAGATGGGTGCAGATGGCGATCAGGGCGTAGAGCCGCCCTTCGTCGTTGATCACCCAGACGCCGTTCGACTCCTTGAAGCGGTCGTCAACGACCCCCGCAGGGTAGTCGTCCGGAATCCCGACCTTGAAGCTGGTCGGCGGCTCGTAGAGCACGTTGGGGTACATGAAGCGGCCGAAGGCGGTCATGCAGCCGCCCATGGCGGCGCTGAAGCCGACCCACGCCACCGCCGCCCAGGAGAAGAAGCCGCGCCGGCTGATCTCCTCGTCGGCGACCTTAGCCGGTCTCTTGGCGGCCGGCTTGACAGGCGCGGCCTGAGCGGCCGGCACGGCCTCTGGCTGCGGGCTCTCCGCTGCGGAAGGCTGGCGATCCTGTGTCTCGTCAGTCATTGCCTGGCTGCCGCACTGTCGGCGAACCCTGGAATCTGCGTACCTACCCGTTCGGGTAGCCAGTTTCTAGTCCAATCGGGCGGATTCTGTCAAGCCGCCGACGACGAACGGCCCGCCGCTCTCGCCGGGCTAGTCGGCCTGCGCTTGGATGGCCGCCTGCCTGACCTTTAGGCTCGGATCGTCTGTCGCCAGACGGCTGAACAGCTCCTGGGAGCCGTCGCTGTCGAGCGCGTGGAGGGCGCGCACCGCACCGACCATGACCTCTTCCTGCTGCTCGGGCCGGATGTCGGGCACCTGGCTCACCAGGCCGCGATCCAGCATCTGGCGGAGCACCGGTATCGCCGCCCGGTCTTCGAGCCGCGCCAGGGCCAGGGCGGCGTTCCAGCGCACGTCGGCCACCGTATCCTCGAGCAGCCGCCGCAGCGGCTCGGCGCTCTCCGGGTCGCCCATCTCGCCGAGGGCGAAGGCGGCGGTCTTGCGAAGCCCGGCATCGGAGTCGGACAACGCCTCCAGCAACGGCTGTCGGGCGCTGGGGTCGCCGATGGAGCCCAGGGCCCAAAGGGCGTAGATCCGCATCTCCGCGTCCTCCGACGCGACCGCCTCGACAAGCAGCGGTATTGACTCACTATCCTTGGTGTAGCCCAGGATCAGAGCCAGGTAGCGCCGAATGGAGACGTCCTCGATCTCCTGGAACAGGGCGCGCATCTCCTCGCGCGCCCCCGGCTCGTCGTCGAGCGCCCCCGGGTCGGCGATCAGGATCTTGGACAGCTCATAGGCGGCCTGCGCCCGGCGCGGCTTCCAGGAGGAGCGCAGGTCGTTCAGATAGTCGTCGGTCGTCTGGCGGTCGTAGGCTATCCAGCCGAAGCCGACGAACACCGCCACGCAGGCCAACACGACCAGAAGCGGCACGACGAACAGGCCGAAGAAGGCCCGCAGCGGGCTGTCGCCGCCGCTCTCACCGGACCCGGTCGCGGGCTCGTCGGTCGTCGCCATGGCCTGCGAGCTTACCGCGGACCGCCAGGTCCAGAGCGCCGCGTGACGTCAAGACGTGTGAAAAAAATGGGCACCGCCGGCGCCAAAGTCCCACCACCATGGCGTTTTCGGTTGGCACGAGTGGTGCTATTGATAGCCGACGATAAGGGAGCGAGACGTGACAGTACGGCGCGGTTTTAC
>CALZJC010000355.1 GCA_945787525.1 Thermoanaerobaculia bacterium
AGCAGAAGGGCTTCCTCAAGCGTCACTGGAATCAGAAGCGCGGTGTCGAGCTGATGGACGCCGGCGAAGAGAGCGGGTCTGCGCGGCGGGTGCCGTACTTTGGACGCATCGCGGCGGGCCGGCCGATCGAGGCCATCGCGGGCGACGAGCAGGTGACCGTGCCGGAACAGCTCCTGGCCTCGGGCGCCGGACGCCACTACGTGCTGAAGGTCGTCGGCGACTCGATGATCGAGGAGGGGGTCCACGACGGTGACTTCGTCGTCGTCCAGGAGCAGAATCAGGCCCAGCCGGGCCAGATGGTGGTGGCCCTGTTGAGTGACGAGGTGACGCTGAAGCGCTACTTCCCCGAGGGCGAGACGGTCCGGTTGCAGCCCGCCAACCCCCGCATGGAGCCGATTCAGGTGCCGGCCAGGGAGCTTCGCCTGCAGGGCATAGTGGTCGGCCTGATGCGACGATTCTGACCGGCCGAAGGGGTGGCGCCAGTCCGGTGCGGCGTTGGCCGCGCCAACCCGACCCACCGACTCGGCGCGGGCCGACCACGGTGGAGAAGTTCACGGTCGCATCGGGGGCCCGTGTGTAACAATCCCGGTTGATCCCCATGCAACTCAACGCTCTCTTGCGCCTCATGACCGACAAGGGCGCCTCGGATCTGCATCTCAAGCCGATGCGGCCGCCGCTGCTGCGCATCCACGGGCGGCTGATGCCGATCGAAGCGGAGCCGTTGCAGCCGACCGAGATCGAGGAGATGGTGCTCGCCATCCTGACGCCGTCGCAAAAGACCCAGCTCGAGAAGCGTATGGCGCTCGACCTCGGCCACGGCGTGCCCGGCCTGGCTCGCTTTCGCGGCAACATCTACCGCCAGCGAGGCACTCTGGCCGCCGCCTTCCGGCGCATCCCCTACGAGATCCGTGATCTCGAGGATCTCGAGCTGCCCGAATCGTTGGGGGACATGTGCAGCTTGCCGATGGGCCTCGTGCTGGTCACCGGCCCGACCGGGAGCGGCAAGTCGACGACCCTGGCCGCTCTGGTGCGCAAGATCTCCAAGGAGCGGTCGGTGCATCTGATCACCATCGAGGATCCGATCGAGTACCTGTTTGCCGACGAAGTCGCCTCCATCTCCCAGCGCGAGATCGGTACCGACACGCGGGATTTTTCGCTCGCCCTGCGCAACGCCATGCGACAGGACCCGGACGTCATCATGGTCGGTGAGATGCGCGATCCGGAGACCGTGGGTACGGTCATCACCGCCGCCGAGACCGGTCATCTGGTCTTTTCGACCCTGCACACCAACAGCGCCACCCAGACCGTCGATCGCATTCTGGACAACTTCCCCTCGCAGCAGCAGAAGCAGATCCGGCAACAGCTCGCCCAGACGCTCAAGGGGGTGATCTCGATGCAGCTGGTGGAGCGGCTCGATGGCGAAGGACGGATCGCGGCGCTGGAGATCCTGCGCTCGACGCCGCGAGTCGCGCAGCTGATCGAGGCCGGCGATACGGCTGCGCTTCACGAGGAGGTCGAGAACTCGGTCGCGTACCACAAGATGCAGTCGATGAACCAGTCGCTGCTGTCTCTGCTGGTGCACGGCACCATCACCTACCAGGAGGCGATGAGGCAGTCACCGGACCCTGAGGACCTCTCGCTCCAGCTACGCAGGATGTTCCCCGGCATCGAAGAACGAGGAGGCGACATGAGCCCGTCCGCGGCGGATTTCTCGCAGATCATGGAACTGCAGCAGTACCGCAAGCTCTACGAGGAGCAGGAAGAGAAGACCAAGCTCCAGATGGCCGAGGTGGAGAACCAGATGGCGGGGCTGGAGGATGACCTGCGCGAGCGGGATCAGCGCATCCAACAGCTCAACGCGCAGGTCAAGGACGTCACCGAGCAGAGCAACAAGATGCGCACCGAGTACAGCCGGTTGCGCCGCGAAGCGCAGGAGAAGATCGACAAGCTGGCCGACCGGATCAAGGAGCTCAACCAGCGTCTGATGCAAAGCTCCTGAGCAGCGCCTCGGCCTGCGTGCGGTCGCCGACCCGGCCCTCGACCTGGGCTCGGTGCAGCAGCGCCAGCGCCGCTCCGATTCGCGGTCCTGGGCGGACGCCCAGCAGACGGCCGATCTCGTTGCCGTCGAGCAGCGGCGGTGGGGCAAAGATCGCCGCCCCCTGCCGATCCGCCAGCTCGATCAGCCGGTCCACCAGCTGTCGCCACTCGGCGTCGGGCAGCGCCGGCCGGGGCGTTGCCGCCAGCATGGCGGCCGCTGCCGGCCAGTCCTCCTCCCAGCTGTGGAGAAACCAGCGCGCGGCCGCCTGCGAGTCGGGCTTCTCGGAACAGTCCAGCAGGCGGCGGCAAGCGGCCGCGTCGCGGCTGGTGAGATAGCCCGCCCGCCAGCAGCGCTCCAGCGCGGCCTCGGCGGTGCCGGTCGCCGTTGCGAGTCCCGAGATCAGCGCCGCCAGCCGCGGCCGCGCCGGCTCGAGCCGGCCGCGGGGCAGGCCGGGCCGTCCGGCGAGGTGCTCGAGGGCCGGCTCGAGGCGATGCAGCAGGCGGTCCGCCCGGCTCGCGTCGCCCGCCTCTCCCGGCCGCCCAGACAGCAGTCCGGGGTAGACCTCGAGATCGACCAGCAGCTCGAAACCGGGCAGCAGCTTCCTGGCCCGTAGCACTTTTCCGAGCTCGTCGCGGACTCTCTCCACCGCCACTTCGGCCAGCCCGGGGCTCGATCTGCGGGCCAGCTCGAGAGTCTCCGGATCGGCGACGAATCCGGGCAGCTGAAGCGACAGGCGCACCAATCGAAGGACACGCAGCGGATCGTCGGCGAAGACGCCTTCGGTCGTGGCCCGTAGCCGCCGCTGCTCGAGGTCGGCTCGGCCACCGAACGGGTCCTCGACCCGCCGACCCGCGACGTCCAGGGCGAAGGCGTTGACGGTGAAGTCCCGGCGCGCCAGGTCGGCCTCCAGGCTCTGCTCCTGACGATCCCAGATGTCGAGGGTGAAGTCGCCGCCGACCAGGCGGTAGGCCGCGAACTCCTTGCCGCCGAGACGCACCAGACGGGCTGGCAGATCGCCCGCCAACCGCGCGCCGATCGCCTCCCCGTCGGTGGCCACGACAGCGTCGAGATCGCTCCCGACAATGCCCAGAAGTCGATCACGCACGACGCCGCCTACCAGGTGACAGGGCGTGCTCCCGGCGGCGCCGCGCAGGGCGCGCGGCACCGGTTCATCGAGCAGAGCCAGGAGCCGTGGATCGGTCGAGCTCACGTCGACTCAGCCTAGCAGTCGCCGGTTCGGCCCGATCCGATTTGCCAGGAGGCGACGCAGACCTTAAAATTCCACTTTAAGAAATGCCACTAACTGCCGACCATTGCAGAAGAAATTCGGTCGAGTTGGCGCTCGGCCTGTGTCTGCTGCTGGCGGCGGGGGCCGCTTCGGCGGCGACACGGGTCTCGCTGGACGGCGGTGATCGGGCGATTCTGACGGACGAGCAAGAGCTCTTTCTGGAGGCGCCGCCGCGGCGTGGCGAGGGCTGGCTGGGCTTCGCCGAGCGGCTGACGGGGTCGGTGAAGCTGGCGCCGCAGGTGGGCGCCGCCAACGGCGGCACCAATCGCCTGCTCCTGGGCAGGCGCTATCGCCTGCCCTTTTCGCTGCTCTCGCCGGGCAATCAGCTGCGGGTCGTGCGGGGCCTGTTCGACGACGATCGGCCGGTACGCGATGGCTGGCGGCACAAGGTCGGGCACGAGAGCCTGTGGATCGTCGCCGAGTGGTTTACCGGCCGGGGCGACAACTACCGCGCCCTGCGCGAGGTCAACGGGCTCGGCGACGATCACCTGGAGCCGGGGCAGGTGCTGCTGGTGCCGGCGCGCCTGCTGCGGCCGGCCTTCCGCGCCGCCCTGCCGCCAAGCTCGCCCTACTTTCTCGAGTACGCCAAGGACCGGACCGGCCGGCACGCCGTCTACCGGCTGAAGGCAGGGGAGGCGCTCTACTCGAGCGTCGTCGTGCGTTTCACCGGGCGACTCTACTCCGACGACGTCAACGCCTTGGCCGCTGATCTGGCGGAGTACAACCGCATCCGCGACGTCACCCGCATGCCGGTCGGCTACCGGGTCAAGATTCCCCTCGACGTGTTGCTACCGGAGTTCCTGCCGGCCGGCGACCCGCGACGGCGA
>CALZJC010000356.1 GCA_945787525.1 Thermoanaerobaculia bacterium
GTCGTAGCTGCCTGAAGATGCGAGGCTTGCGACCGAGGGCACCGCAAGCGTGCTCGAAGCACGCTGAGGATGCCCGACCGGAGCGTAACGCTGCAGATTGAGGCAGCTACGGCGTTTCGTAGACGATTGGTGAGAAGGTCAGGCTAGATACGCCCCGTCGGAGCGCTACGAGGTCCGATCCTCGAGGTTCGACTCGGCGTGGGAGACCAGCTCGTCCAGCCGACGCTCTAGCTCGCTCGCGAGCTCCTCGAGCTCCGCTCCGGAGAGCTGCGACGGCACCTCGAGCGGCTCGCCCACGGTCACCACCACCCGGGCGAACGGTTTGGGCACCACCAGCCGGTCCCAGGAGCGCACTCGCCAGCAGCGGCTGGCGGCATAGGCCGCCGGCAGGATGGGCGCACCGGCTCTCTGAGCCAGCATCACCGTGCCCGGCTGCACCTTGCAGGCTGGACCGCGAGGACCGTCCGGCGCGATCGCCGCGCTCGCGCCGGCGCGCATCGCCCGGCGCAATCGCAGCATGCTGGTCAACCCGCCTCGCGAGGTGGAGCCCCGGATGATGCGGTAGCCCCGCCTGCCGGCCGCGCGCGCCGCCAGCTCACCGTCGCGCGACAGGCTGGTGAGTAGCGCCACCGGGCGACCGCGGTCGATCGTCCGGTTTCGGATGAAGTCGCAGACCACCAGCCGGCTGTGCCAGAAGGCGAAGATGATCGGCCGCTCGGTGGCCAGCAGCCGGTCCAGGTGCTCGCTGCCGGCTCCAAAGCGCACACGCCAGGTAGCCCGCAGTAGGACCAGCAGCCAGCTGAGCAGCCGGGCGGCGAGATCGATCCACCAGGGATAGACGGGCGTGGGCCGGGAACCCGCCTTGCCCGACACCTGTTCGTCGGTGGCCTGATGTCGGGGCTGCCGTTCTGGAGGGCCAGCCATGGCCGCTCCGCGCCTCAGACGACCACCGCCGGCGCGGCCGCAGATCTGGCAGCGGCGTCGCTCCCGTCGAGCTCCAGCCAATCGGTCGGCTGGCTCTGCTCGCTGACGCAGATGCGCGCCGCCGAGCCCTCGCGATCCAGTGCCTCGAGCACCGCCTCGGCCGCCAGCACCGGCAGGTTGTTGGTGCGCGACAGATGGTAGAGCACGATCCACCGCAAGCGGTCGCCGAGCAGCTCGGGCACGCCTTCGGCGGCCTGCCGGTTCGAGAGGTGTCCGTGACGCCCGGCGACGCGCTGTTTGAGCACCCAGGGGTAGGGGCCGCTGCGCAGCATCTCGAGGTCGTGATTGGTCTCGATGACGAGCGCGTCGAGCTCCCGCAGGCGGCCCCAGGCGAGCTGCGAGCGGCCGCCGAGGTCGGCCGCCACACCGACGCGATGACCGGCGCGGTCCTCGACGACCAGCCCGACCGGCTCGCGCGCGTCGTGCGGCACGGCGAACGGCTCGATGGCGAAGCTGCCGATCTCGTGCACGGCGCCGGAGCGCAGGACCACCGTCGGGAAGTCCGCCTCCATGAAGCCCAGCGCCTCGAGCGTGCCGGCCGTGGCGTGAACGGAGAGTCCGTGCCGCCGCGCGAAACGGGCGGCGCCGCGGGCATGGTCGCCATGCTCGTGGGTCAGGACGATACCGTCGAAGCCGTCGCCATCGAGACCCACCAGGCCCAGCCGGTGCTCGATCTGCCGGCACGAGAAACCCGCGTCGATCATCAGCCGGCGGCCGCCGCACTCGACGATCAGCACGTTGCCGGCGCTACCCGAGCCCAGCACCACCACTCGGCTGCCCGGCGCGCTCAGCGACAGGGGCAGCTGCATCACCACTCGTAGGTCCCGCCCTGCTGCAGGAAATCGATGTCGCCGCGGCCCCAGACCGCGACCTCGCTCTCGATGCGCAGGGCACACTGGGGCTTGACGTGGTGCAACAGGATCGGCACGTTGCGCTCCAGCTTGCTCAGCTCGACGCCCAGGGTGCGCGGCGTCAGGTGCATGGAGACGTCGGCGATGGTCTGCATGGAGTTGTCGAAGCTCACCTCGATGCATACCGCCTTCAGGTTCGGCGTGCGGTTGGCGATCTCCCACAGCCGCTCGGTCGGCCCGGTGTCGCTCGACCAGAGCACCGCCGAACTGCCCTGCTCGAGGAGAAAGCCGAAGGTGGGCACCAGATGGTCCATGGCGATCGGCGTGAAACGCACGCCGCCGAGGGTCATCGGCTGCTCATTCTCGAGCTCGTGGAACTCGATGGCCGGCAGGAGATGGTTCGGCAAGCGCGTGAAGTCGGGCCAGGAGGCGTCGTTGAACAGGTTGCGCCGCAAGGCGTAGATGGTGGCCCTGGAGGCGTACAACTCGATCGCCTCCCGCCTCAGGCCATAGACGTTCTCGATGAAGAACGGAATGGCGTTGGTGTGATCGAGATGCGAGTGGGTGAGAACGATCGAGCCGACCCTGGCCTGGCGCTCGAGCGGCAGACCCTGGGTCAGCGATCCGGCATCGAGGGCGATCTGCTCGTTGATCAGCAGACAGGTGAGACGTCGCTCCGGGCTCTCACCGCCCGAGCAGCCGAGCACCTCGATCCTCATGCGTTCATCTCCGACCTGCCCCCACGACCAGCATGGCCGCGGACCCGGCCGATCATACCGGTCCGACCTCCCCGCGCCAGTCGATCGGGCCCGTTAGCTGTCGGGGCCCGCCGGGCTCGACTGCCGGAGTCGAGTCGGCGGGACCGGCACCGCGACTGGCTGCAGCCCGCCGGGCTGCAGCCAGCTAGAACCTCCGCCCGATCCAGAAGGACGAGTTGAAGCCGTCCTCGAGCGACTTGTCGAAGTCCCACCGCTTGGCGTAGTCGAAATTCCAGTCGAGGCCCAAGATCCGGGCGGTGAACCCGAAGCCGTAGGAGGAAACCGCGTCCCCCAACCGGTTGTTGTTCGAGTCCCAGAGGTCGAACTGCTGAAACTCGTCGAACCAGGCGCCGCCGACATCGAGGAAGAAGATCGCCCGCACGCCCTGGAAGCTGAAGATCGGCGTGGCCAGCAGATCGATGAGCGGGAAGCGCAGCTCGAGATTCGCGAAGAAGCCGCGATCGCCGACGATGGAGCGGTACTCGAACCCGCGCAGCGTGTCGAGACCGCCGAAGTAGAACGGCGTCGCGAAGTTGCCTTCGCGCGCCAGACCGACGAAGCGGAACGCCAGGTTGCTGCGCCGGGTGAGGGTCAGGTACTGGCGGAAGTCGATCCCCAGGGTCGAGGTCAGCGTACCGCTGGCCGAGGTATCCGGCGCCCAGTCGATACTGATCCGCCAGCGCCGACCGGTGACTCCTCCCCAGGGCGCGAACACCGCGCCGTCGCCGACCAGCGCCGCCTGCACCAGCGGGTAGTCGTCTTTGCGCGGCTCGATGATCGGTACCGGCACCGCGTCGCCTGGAAAGAGGGGGCGAAGCAGCGCCAGGATCTCTTCGTCGGTCAGCAGGTCCGCAGGGAAGAGCGACTCCAGCTCCGGGAAGACCTCGAGCAGCCCAGGCAGGGTGAAATCCGTGTAGGGCAGGAAGACAAAGCTCTGGAAGTCGATCTCGCGGTACTGGTATCCGGCACCGAACTCGACCCGGTGGTTGGTGTTGATCGGATAGATGACCGAGCCGATGACGCCGGTCTGGGTCAGCGCCGAGCGGCCCCGCCGCACGCGGCCGAAGGTATCCCGCCCGACGAAGAAATCGCGATCGTCGAAAAGGTGCACCTGCCACTGCCAGCGCCGCGACAGGTCGGTGTAGATGAGGTTGAAGTTCTGGAAGCTCTCGATCGATTGGAATACCGCCAGGACCCGCTTGTCGCCCAGGTAGTCGGTGAAGCTCATGTAGGCCTGGGAGACGAAGGTCTGATCGTCCGAGAGGCCGACCGTGCCGCCGGCGTCCTCGATAAACAGCTTGAAGCCGCCGTACTTGTCCTTGCTGCCTTCGTCGATCGCCACCTCGATCGTCGGCTCGAAGCGCGGCAGCTCATCGGCCCGCACCGCCTTGACGGCGGGCTGCGAGGCGTCGGCGATCAGGATCGGCTCGGTGATCGGGTCGCTGATGTCCAACCGGTAGAGGTCGAAGCGCCCCTTCCAGTAGGCCGTGTAGACCAGCTCCTCGGAGCCGTCGGGCCGCGCCAGCACCGCCGGCTGCGAGCAGCCCGTCAC
>CALZJC010000357.1 GCA_945787525.1 Thermoanaerobaculia bacterium
CCTACTCCAGAATGTCGGTGACGGTGCCGGCGCCGACGGTGCGGCCGCCCTCGCGGATGGCGAAGCGGACGCCCTTCTCCATCGCGATCGGCGCGATCAGCTCCACCTCGAGGTTGACGTTGTCCCCGGGCATCACCATCTCCGTGTTCTCCGGCAGCTCCGAGGCTCCCGTCACGTCCGTCGTCCGGAAGTAGAACTGCGGCCGATACCCCTTGAAGAACGGCGTGTGGCGGCCACCCTCCTCCTTCGTCAGCACATACACCTCGCCGCGGAACTTCGTGTGCGGCGTGATCGAGCCCGGCTTCGCCAGCACCTGGCCGCGCTCCACCTCGTCCTTCTTCGTGCCCCGCAGCAGAACGCCCACGTTGTCTCCCGCCTGACCGTCGTCGAGGATCTTGCGGAACATCTCGACACCCGTCACCACCGTCTTCGACGTCGGCCGGATGCCGATGATCTCCACGTTGTCGCCGGTGTGCACCTTGCCCCGCTCGATCCGACCCGTCACCACCGTGCCGCGACCCGAAATCGAGAAAATATCCTCGATCGGCATCAGGAAATCCTTGTCCACGTCGCGCTCCGGCTGCGGAAAGTAGCTGTCCACCGCCGCCATCAGCTCGTCGATCGACGCCGTGTCCTCGTTGTCCTCGTCCGCCGCCAGCGCCTTCAGCGCCGACCCCCGGATGATCGGAATGTCGTCCCCCGGAAACTCGTACTTCGACAGCAGCTCGCGGATCTCCAACTCCACCAGGTCCAACAACTCCTCGTCGTCCACCTGGTCGGTCTTGTTCATGTACACCACCAGGCTCGGCACGTCCACCTGACGCGCCAGCAGCACGTGCTCCCGCGTCTGCGGCATCGGACCGTCCGCCGCCGACACCACCAGAATCGCTCCGTCCATCTGCGCCGCACCGGTGATCATGTTCTTCACGTAGTCCGCGTGACCCGGGCAGTCCACGTGCGCGTAATGGCGATTCTCCGTCTCGTACTCGACATGCGCCGTCGCGATCGTGATCCCGCGCTCCTTCTCCTCCGGGGCCTTGTCGATCTCGTCGAAGGCGATGAAACTCGCCTGACCACGACGCGCCAGCACCTTCGTGATCGCCGCCGTCAACGTCGTCTTGCCGTGATCCACGTGACCGATCGTCCCGACGTTCACGTGCGGCTTCGTACGCTCGAACTTTTCCTTCGCCATCTCGAGTCTCCTTCTAACCGGCGGCCTTGGCCACGATCTCCTCGCTGACGCTCTTGGGCGCCTGCTCATAGCTGTCGAACTGCATTGAATAGGTGGCCCGGCCCTGGGTCTTCGAGCGCAGGTCGGTGGCATAACCGAACATCTCCGACAGCGGCACCTTGCTGCTGATCACCTGCGCGTTGCCGCGCGCCTCCATGGTCTGGACTCGCCCGCGACGCGATGTCAGGTCGCCGATGACGTCGCCCATGTACTCCTCGGGCGTCACCACCTCGACCGCCATGACCGGCTCCAGCAGCACCGGCCGGGCGCGCTTGCAGGCGTCTTTGAAGGCCATCGACCCGGCGATCTTGAACGCCACCTCCGAGGAGTCCACCTCGTGGAAGCTGCCGTCGTAAAGGTCCAGCTCGACGCCGTTCATCGGATAGGCGGCCAACGGCCCCGTCTCCATGGCCTCGCGGACGCCCTGCTCCACCGACCGGATGTAGTCGCGCGGAATCGCGCCGCCCTTGATCTGGTCGTTGAAGCGCCACTCGGCGTCGGTGATCGGACGGATGCGGACCTTGCAGTGCCCGAACTGGCCGCGGCCACCGGTCTGGCGCACGAAGCGCCCCTCGCCCTTGGCCTCGGCGGTGATCGACTCGCGGTAGGCGACCTGGGGCCGGCCGACGTTGGCGCCGACTTTGAACTCGCGAATCAGGCGGTCGGTGATGATCTCGAGGTGGAGCTCGCCCATCCCCGAGATCAGCGTCTGGCCGGTCTCCAGGTCGGTGTGGACGCGGAAGGTCGGATCCTCCTGCTGCAGCTTCTGCAGGCTGGTTGCCAGCTTCTCCTGGTCGACCTTGGTCTTGGGCTCGATGGCGACGGCGATCACCGGCTCGGGGAAGGTCATCGCCTCGAGCACCACCGGATGCTTGGGATCGCAGATGGTGTCGCCGGTCGTCACGCCCTTGAGGCCCACCGCGGCGGCGATGTCGCCGGCCCACACCTCGGAGCGCTCCTCGCGCTTGTCGGCGTGCATCTTGAGCAGCCGGCCGACACGCTCGGTCTGGCGCTTGGAGACGTTGAGCACCGTGTCGCCGGTGGAGACACTGCCGGAGTAGATCCGGAAGTACGCCAGCTGACCGACGAACGGGTCGGTCATGATCTTGAAGACCAGGGCCGAGAACGGAGCGTCATCCTCGGCCGGGCGCTCGGTGGGCAGATCGGTGTCGGGATCGGTTCCCACGACCGGCGGAATGTCCAGCGGCGACGGCAGGTACCCGAGCACCGCGTCGAGCAGCGGCTGCACACCCTTGTTGCGGAAGGCGCTGCCGCACAGCACCGGCTGCAGCTTGTTGGCCACCGTCGCCCGCCGCAGGGCGTCGCGGATCTCCTGGGTCGTCACCGCCTCGCCGGAAAGGTACTTCTCGAGCAGCTCGTCGTCGGTCTCGGCGACCGCCTCGACCATCTCCTCGCGCATCTTGTGGGCGCGATCGAGATGGCTCTCGGGCACGTCCACGGTTTCGTACTCGGCGCCCAGGGAGTCGTCGGGATAGAGGATGCCCTTGAGCTCCAGCAGATCGATGACGCCCCGGAAGTCGCCTTCCGCGCCCCATGGCAGCTGCAGCACGACCGGCGCGGCGCCGAGCCGCGAGCGCATCATCGCCACGCAGCGGTCGAAGTCCGCGCCCACCCTATCCATCTTGTTGACGAAGGCGATGCGCGGCACGCGATAGCGATCGGCCTGCCGCCAGACCGTCTCGGACTGGGGCTCGACGCCGGCTACGGCGTCGAAAACCGCGACGGCGCCATCCAGCACCCGAAGCGAACGCTCGACCTCGGCGGTGAAGTCGACGTGGCCCGGGGTGTCGATGATGTTGATGCGGTGCTCTTTCCAGAAACAGGTCGTCGCCGCGGCGGTGATGGTGATCCCGCGCTCCTGCTCCTGGACCATCCAGTCCATCGTTGCGGTGCCGTCGTGGACCTCGCCGATCTTGTAGTTGACGCCCGTGTAGTAAAGGACACGCTCGGTAGTCGTCGTCTTACCGGCGTCGATATGCGCCATGATCCCGATATTCCGGGTCCGCTCGAGAGCGATACTGCGTGCCATGATTGTTTCTCTTGCGCCACTCGGCGACTCTTGACCAATGGACTTCTTGCTGCCTGCCGGCAACTCACGTTGTGCGGTTCGACGACCCCAGCGAGGGCGGGGACTCTCGGACTACCAGCGATAGTGAGCGAAGGCCTTGTTCGCTTCCGCCATACGGTGGGTATCTTCCTTCTTCTTGATGGCCCCGCCACGATTCTCGGCCGCCTCCGAAAGCTCGGCCGCCAGCCGCTGCTTCATGGTGCGCTCGCCGCGCCGCAGGGCGCTTTGGATCAGCCACCGAAAGGCCAACGCCGTTCTCCGGCTGGGACGCACCTCGATGGGCACCTGGTAGGTGGACCCACCCACCCGCCGCGACTTGACCTCCACGGCCGGCTTGACGTTCTCGATCGCCCGCTTGAACACCTTCATCGGGTCGTCTTCGCTCTTCTCCCCGATCGACTCCAGGGCGTCGTAGACGATCCGCTCGGCGATGGACTTCTTGCCGTCCTTCATGATCACGTTGATGAACCGCGTGACCAACTGCGAGTTGTAGACGGGGTCCTGCAGGACCTCCCGCTTGATCGCTGAATCTCGCCTGGACATCTCTCGAATACCCCTCGCCCTACGCCTTGGGGCGTTTGGCCCCGTACTTGGAGCGCCCCTGGCGCCGATCGTCGACGCCCATCGCGTCGAGCGTGCCACGGATCACGTGATAGCGGACACCCGGCAGGTCCTTCACCCGGCCGCCGCGAATCAGCACGATCGAATGCTCCTGCAGGTTGTGACCGACGCCCGGGATGTAGGTCGTCACTTCGATGCCGTTTGTCAGCCGCACGCGGGCCACCTTCCGCAGCGCCGAATTGGGCTTCTTGGGCGTCT
>CALZJC010000358.1 GCA_945787525.1 Thermoanaerobaculia bacterium
AGAAGAACCAGACGCCGACCTGCATCGTGTCGTTGTTCTGCAGGAAGACGTCCTGCGCCTTGCCCTTCTGGATCTTCTTGAGATTGACCCGGATCGTCTCCTGGCCGCCGCCCTCGACCTGCCGGATGACGGTCACCTTGCCCAGGTTGGCGCGCTCGGTGGGGCCACCGGCCAGGGTGATGGCCTGGAGCACGGTGAGGCCCGCGCTGCTGCCGAACTCGACCGGCCCGGGGCGGCGCACCGCGCCGCTGACGTAGACCACGTAGCGTTGCGGCTTGGGCACGACGACCCGATCGCCGGGGCGCAGCGAGAGGTTGAGCGACAGGTCGCCTTCGTCGAGAAGTCGATAGGCGTCCACCTCGAGGCGCTCGGAGCGGCCCGCCGGATCCTGACGCAGCACCAGGATCTTCTGGTCGGCGGCGGTGCTCTCGAGGAGGCCGCCCGCGGCCCAGATCACCTCGAGGAGGGACTGGCGGCCGATCACCGGATAGACACCCGGTCGGACAACGGCGCCCTGCACGGTGACTCCGTAGCTGGCGTACTCCTCGACCACCACCAGGACCTGGGGCTGGGTGACGAGCTGGCGCTCGCGCAGTATCCGGCCGATCTCCGACTCGGCCTGACCTACCGTCAGGCCGGCGATCTTCACCCGGCCGAGAAGCGGCACTGCGATCTGACCGTCCGCCTGGACGCGGGTCTGGCGATCCAGCTCCTCGATGCCGAAGACGCTCAGGCTGACGACGTCGCCTGCGCCGATGGTGTAGTCGCCGAGCGCCGCCGGCTCGGTCGTGGCGGCAGCCGGTGACGGCGAGGGGTTGACCGGGGCGGGGGTCGCGCGAGGGGCAGGGTCCTTCAACGCCCCCGCCGAAGCGGCGACGGGCCGGAACTGCAGGGTCAGCACCCTGCCGTCGGCGCCAATCGTATAGCGCGCCACCCCCCGGGTCGTCACCAACACGCGTGTCGACGGTCGGCCGTCGGCTCTGCTCGGCTCGAAGCCGACCCGGGCTACGATTCCGCTGCCGCTCTCGATATCTCTCAGTCCATCACCGGGGCGAGCGTCCGCCAACTCGATCACGATGCGGTTCTCTGCCACCACGGCGGCTTTCCAGCGCAACGGCTCCGTGCCGACGATGTCCAGCTCCGCACCACCGGACACGGCGCGTAGCGCGGCGCCGACGATCACGCGCGGCGAAGACGACTTCTGGGCCTCTGCCGGGACCGCACTTGGAAGGGCGAGCGCCGTCAGAACGAAAACCGCGGCCAGTTGCCGGCCGTTCATGCGGCAGCGGCGCCCAGCGGGCGCTCGACTCGCAGTCTCAGGGCTCAGGGTATCCATCTCGCACATACCTCGCTTCCAGCTGGTTCTCTGTGGGTCGTAGGGGACGGACCGTGACGTCAGGCCTGCCACCAGTGAATCGAGCTAGGTCCAGGGAGAAACGTCCCCAGCGCCCAACCGGAGTCCGCCGGTACCGATCGAGAGGCGCCCGCGCGAGAAGTTGAACCTCACCGAGAGCCGGGTGGTGGTCACCCGACGATCGAACTCGGGCAGGTTGGAGTCGTAGTCGGTCGAGGTCGCCCCCAGGCGCAGCTGCAGGGTCCGCAGCGCGAAGACGACGTCGGCGCCAAAGGCCTGGAAGTCGTCCGTGCGCCCTCCGGCCGCGCTGTCGAACCTGGCGAACTCGTTCGACCCGCTCTCGGCAAAGGCCCGGACGCCGAATCGGTTTCGGTTGGACGTGCGCAGCGCGACGCCGACCCGGGTGTCGTCGAAGAACGGCGAGCTCTCCTGCACCGAGAAGACCAGGTTGCGGTCGGCGTAGAGCTGCAGACCGAGGAGATCGCCCAGCGGCTTGTCGACGCGCACCTGTCCGCGCGTCTGGTCGCTCTCGTCCGGATCGGGACCGAGACCGATGGCGACGTTCTCGAAGGCCGCGTCGGCGCTGACTCCCCAGCGGGCGTTCTGATGGCGCAGACTCAGCACGATGCCCTGGATGGAGGTGAAGCGACGCTCGTTGTCGGCCTCGAAGTCTGCCTCGACGTCCTCGAAGCCGACGCCCACCTGGATGCCGTTGACGAACCGGTACCGCACGCCAGCCCGCAGCCGCGTTTCGTCGCGGTCCGAGGTCGCCAAGGCGGCCAGCTCCTCCTGGCCCTCCTAGATCAGCCGGAACCGCGACAGGCGGGCTCCGCCGTAGAATGAAAAGGCACCGACGACGGCGAGGTGAAAGTCGGCCGCGGCGCTGTCGGTCCGCTGATTGACCCGCTCTTCGAACTCGCGGCTGAAGAAGCGGATCCCCTCGTCTCGGGTCACCGAGAGCTCCAGCTCGCTACGACCGAGGCCACCGAAAAAGCCGGCGCCGTAGCGGCCGTTGAGCCGCCGACGGTCTTTCTGCTCCCGCCACCAGGTGTACTCGGGCAGGGCATGCACGGCGAACGAATAGCGCCGGCCGAGCGGCAGATAACCGCGCAGACCGGCGACGAGACCGGCGGTCAGGTCGGGATCGCGCCGCTCGCCGGGCCTGTCGACGAGCAGGTTGCCGCTGCCGAAGTCGCTGACGTAGGCGATGTCGCGGATCGCCAGCTCCGGGTCGAGCCGCAGGTGCCCGATCTGCCAGCGGGCGTCGCGGCTCGCGCCGTCGATCGCCTCGTAGCTGGAGCTCATCCCGAGATCGAACTGGCCCGGCGGCAGGTACTGAACGCGTTGGGCGCGCGCCGCGCCGCCGGCTGCCAGGAGCAGCGCGGGCAGCAGCAGGACCCATGGCCACCGGGTTGCCGGGCTCGAGGAGACGCGGGGTGGCAACATCCGCGGATTCTACTGGGCCGCCGACGCGCAGCGGAAGCCCAGCCGCGGATCCCGGGTGTCGGGAGGCGCAAACAGGCGCCGGTGCAAACTGAACTCCGCGGGGTCCGCGGCGCCCCGGATCACCCGCACCCGCTCGCCGTACTCGGGCTCCGGCACCCGGTTTCCGGGGTAGGGGCCGTACCAGGAAGAGGTCCACTCGAGCCGGCCCCGCTGCAACAGCCCGGCGCTCATCGCCGCCTCCCACTGAAACTCCGTCGGCAGGGCCCCGCCACGCGTACGGCAGAAGGAATCGGCCTCGTGCCAGCTCGGATCCGGCCGCTCGGCCTGCCAGGCAACGGGAGCCGGGTCGATCAGAAACGGCGCGATCTCCGTCTCGAAACGAGGATGCTGGTTGTAGAAGCTGGCCGCCGGCAGAGCGCGGCCCACCAGATAGCGCCCTCCCGGCACCTGGATCATGGTTGCCCCGGCGAGTGCCTGGCGCGTCGAACGGTCCGCCGGATCGGCGCGGCGACCTTCGGCCGGCCCCGGGCGTCGCTCCCTCAGGATGCGAACGACCTCCTCGTCGAGTTGGGCATCGGGTGGAATCAGGTGATCGACCCACGGCCGCAGGGCGTCGTCGCGCTCGCCTCCGGCGAGGCCCTCGAGGCGCCGGCGCGCCAGCCTGAGGAGCTCACCGGGCGCCACCCGGCCGGCCGGCAGCTCGAACCGCACGAGATAGCCGGGGCGAGCGTTTTCCGGCACGGCGCAGCGAGCCGCGAGCTCGTTCGCCGCCACCACCTGCGCAGGGCCGACAACGATCCGCTTTGTTGCGGAGCCGACGCTCAACTCGTAGTAGACCCGCCCGGCATCGCCGGGCCGCAGCCCGTCGAGGAGGCCGCCCTCCACGCGAGCTTCGCTCCCCTCGACGCTGAGGATCCGGACCACCAGGACAAAAGCCGAAGCCGCGGTCATGGCTCGTCCTCGTCCAGAATCTCGACATCCGTCACTTCGATGATCTCCCGCCCGTCCTCATCGTAGCTCACCGATTCGACGTACTCCTCGCGCCGTTGCAGGTCCTTGAGAAACCCGGGCGATCCGGCCGACGACGACGGCACGTCGGCCGGTCGCTGCCGGCCGGGCCGCCGGGCGTGGACCGTGCGACCGCGCCGTCGGCCCTGGCGCCGGGCGAGCACGGCGGCGAGGCCCACGGCGAGGATCAACGAGGCAACGAACATCAGGCGGCGAACGCCGGGGGGGAGCTTCCCCTCGTCGCGCACCGGCAGCGCGTTGCCGGCGGCCGCCGGTAGCCCGGCCATGGGCTCATT
>CALZJC010000359.1 GCA_945787525.1 Thermoanaerobaculia bacterium
CATCGAGCTGACCGGCAACGCGACGGACGGCTAGCCTGCCCGTCGGTCAGGCTAGCGGCCTGGGCCGCGACACCTCCGGGTTGCCCATCTCGGCGAACCTGAGCGGCCAGCCAGCTGCCTCGCCGGCGTAGTCGATACCGATGCGCGGCCCGGCCACGACCCGCTCGGCGTCGAGCGGCTCGCCCCGCGCCAGGATCAGCTCGCCGCGCAAGAGCGAGACGCCATCGAGCCGGCGGTCAACCGCCAACGCCTGGCAGAGCTTGCCCGGCCCGCCGGCCAGATCGGTGGGCCCCAACGCACGATCGAGCCTTCGATTGGCTTTCATCCGTAACTCTCCGGTTACTGCTTCGGCGGCCCGCAGAAGCACCGCGGAACCCACCTCCCGCGCGCCGGTGACCACGTTGAGACAGTGATGGATGCCGTAGATGAGATAGACGTAGGCGTGGCCGCCGATCAGATAGAGACTCTCGTTGCGCGCCGTGCGACGGCCACTCCAGGCGTGGCTGGCCCGGTCGGGCGCGCCCAGGTAGGCCTCGGTCTCGACCAGCCGCGTCACCAGCCGTTCGCCGCCGAGCCGCCGCACCAGATAGCGGCCCAGCAGCTCCCGCGCCACGGTCTCGGCCGGTCGAAGGAAGAACGAGCGGGGCAGGGCGCTGAGGCGGCTCATGGACCTGGACGCACAGAGTCTAGCCTGCATGCCGAGGGCGGGACGCTCTCTCGTAGGGCCGGCCGGCTTGGAGACGCGGGGCTGGCCTCCGGTGGAGGATCTGCCGAAGCACCGTGGATCCCGAGATGATCGGCGGACCTGGTAGCGCAAAGCGCCTATAATCGCTGCCGATGCCGGCTTCCGACCTGCCGCCGCTCTTCGCCGAGCTGCCCGCGGAGCTGGCCCATCTCTATGAGCCGTCGGCCCCGTGGTCTCTGCTGGGGGAGCCATTGGACGGCGTTCTCGACGGCCTGCCCTCCTCGGCCATCGAAGGGCGGCTGGATCCGGGCGCCCAGCTGCTCGGCGACCGGATCGTCATCAGCAGCGGCGCGCGCGTGCACGCCGGCGCGGTGATCGAGGGACCGGTCTTCCTGGGACGCGACGTGCAGGTGCTGCCCGGGGCCTATCTCCGTGGCGGCGTCTGGCTCGGCGACGGCTCCAGGGTGGGCGCCGGAACCGAGGTCAAGCACGCCGTCTTCCTGACCGGCGCCAGGGCGCCGCATCTCAACTACGTCGGCGACTCGATCCTGGGAGCGCGAGTCAACCTGGGGGCTGGCACTATCCTGGCCAACTTCCGCCACGACGGGGCCGACATCGAGATTCCCAACCGGGGCGTTCGCCTGGCGACCGGTCGGCGCAAGCTCGGGGCGATACTCGGCGACAACGTCAAGACCGGCTGCAACGCGGTGCTCCACCCCGGGGTCGTGGTCGGCCGCGAGACCACCATCTATCCCGGCGTCCAGCTGCGCTCCGGCGTCTACCCCGCCGGCCGGATCGTCAAGCTGCGCCAGGAGCTCGAGATCGTCGAGCGCCGGGGCTAGCCTGCCCTTCGCACCGGCCTCGTGGCGAACTGCCGCGACAGCCTTTTTGCGGTACCCTGAGCGCCGCCGACAACCACACAATCGCTCGGCCGGAACGGCCGATCAACCGAGGGGAAGATCATGAAGCGCAAGACATTCTCTGTTTTCCTGCTGTCCGCCACCCTGGCCCTGGCGCCGGCCCTGGCCGGGGTGGTCTACGAGATCGACTTCACCGATCACGAGCAGTCACCGCCCAAGAGCGAGAGCATCGAAGCGGCCGTCGAGGGACGGAATCTGAAGATGGGCATCGCCTCGGGCGGTCGCGGCAAGCAGGGCGAGATGATCTTCCGCGGGGACCGTCGAGAGATGGTGGTCGTCGACCACGAGGACCGCACCTACCAGGTGCTCGACGAAGCCACGATGAAGCAGATAGCCGGGCAGGTCGGCAGCGCGATGAGTCAGATGCAGGAGGCCCTCAAGAACGTGCCCGAAGATCAGCGGGCCATGGTCGAGCAGATGATGAAGCAGAGAATGCCGCAGCAGGCGCCCCAGAAACCCAGGAGTGAGCTGAAGAAGACCGCCGAGAGAGGCGACAAGAACGGCTATCCCTGCGTCAAGTACGAGGTCCTACGCAACGGCCACAAGATTCGCGAGCTGTGGGTCACTGATTGGAGCAACGTCGAAGGCGGCAGCGACGTGGTGGGCTCCTTCGAAGAGATGGCGGAGTTCTTCAAAGAAATGATGGATTCCATCCCCGACTTCGGTCAAGGCGGCTCATCAGGGGATCCCGTGTTCGAGCACATGAAGGAGATGGGCGGCTTTCCGGTGGTGACCAGCGAGTTCGACGATGACGGCTCCCTCGAGGGCGAGTCGAGCCTGCGATCCGCGCGCCGCCGGACCCTCGACCCGGCCGAGTTCGAGCCCCCGTCCGGCTACAAACGCCGCCAGATGTTCCCTCAGTAGCTCGCCGGTCATCGCGTGGCGGCTTCGCCGAGCGGGCGAAGCCGTCGTTCCCGGTGCTCGGCTACCCGGAGTCGATGAGAGCCCGCAGGATGCGTTCATCAGGATCGAGAAGGCGTAGAGCCGCCCCGCCCGGCCCTTGGCGTAGCCGGAGAGGGTCGAGACGCCGTTGAGACCACCGGTCTTGGCGAAGATGTTGCCCCGGTAGGGCGATTCGGCGAGGCGCCTCTCCCAGTTCACCTCGGGCTCGCCGCTATAGGACAGCGAACGGATGAACTCGCGCCCCAGCGGCCGGCGATGCATGTAGGTCAGCAGCCAGGTCAGCTGGCGTGGCGACATGCGGTTGCCGCGGCTCATGCCGGAGCCGTCGGCCAGCTGATAGCCGCCCCGCGGGATGCCGATCCCGTCCAGGTACCCGGCCAGCACCTCGAGGCCGGCCGCCCAGCTGCCCTCGCCGCACAGCTCGGCGCCGAGGAGCTTGAGCAGGCTCTCGGCGTAGAAGTTCTGGCTGCGCTTGAGGACCACCTCGACCGTGGTGAGCAGGTCCGTCCGGTGCTCGGCCACCAATCGCCACGGGCCCGCCGGCAGCTCCGCGATCGCCCGCATCTCGCCGCTCACCGCGACTCCCTCCTCGGCCAGCGCCTCGCGCAGCGCGGCGCCGAAGTAGGCCAGAGGATCGGCCACCGCGACCCACGACTCGACGGGTGACGACCGGCGTAGCATCGCTCCGGCGACCCGCAACTGGTTGGAGCCGTCCACCCGATCGATGGCTACCCGGTGACGGCGGCGCGAAGAGGTCGTGCCGGCGCGGTTGTCGAACGTGAAGAGCGACAGATCGGGCACCGTCTCGACCCGCGCCGGACGGCCTGGCGCGACTCCCGGCGTCACCCGCACCAGCACTGCGTTGTCGCTGAACGAGAGCGCCTCCACCGGCGCTTCGTACCAGCGATCCAGCTGGTCGAGCGGCCAGTCGGGATGCACCCGCGGCGGCTCGAACAGACCGTGCACCAGATAGACGTCGCCCTCGACACGGTGGATGCCGCGCCGCCGCAGCTCGGCCGCCCAGAGCCGGAAGACCGCCAACGGATCGCCGTCGTGGAGGCGGCCGGAGATGTTCGGATCGCCGCCGCCGACCACCGCCAGGTCACCCCGCAGCCAGCCGCCAGCCACCGCGCCTCGGGCCAGCACCGGCGTACGGAACTGGTAGCCCGGCCCGAGCAGCTCGAGCGCCGCCGCCGAGGTCACCAGCTTGGTGTTCGAGGCCAGGATGCGCGGCGTGTCGGCCGCACGGCCGAAGACCGTCGCGCCGCTCGCCAGATCGACCACATGCACACCGGTGGCCGGCGCCAGCCGCTTCGCCGAAGCAACAGCGGAGGCCAATCGAGTTTCCAACTCGCCGGCGACCGCCGACCCGGCGACAGCCAGGCAGGCCAGCAGCGAGAGGATCCGGCTCATCTGCCCTTCTCGATTCAACAAAGCGGGTGTTCCGGGTGGCAAGCTCGCTGCTCAGTCCAGCGAGGGATTCGCGCCGCCAGCAAGGCGCGACGACGCTGGACTAGCTGCGCTAATTCGAGGAGGAGCAACGCGGCTGGCGACGTGAAGACCCGCTGGAGTGAGTGGCGAGCTTGCCAGCCGGGACACCTCAGGGGCCGCTGCCTTTGAGAAAGCGGTAGAGCTCGCCCTCGGTCGAGAGCAGAATCGAGGTCTCCGGGCTGGCCGTCTGCTCGAGCGTCTCCATCGACTTCAAGAACTCGTAGAAACGGCGGCTGTCGGCCGAGCGATCGTACGCCGCGGCGTAGATCGAGGTGGCTTCGGCGTCGGCCTGGCCCTTGATCTCCTCGGCCGTCTTGAACGCCTCGGACTCGATCTGTTTCAGATCACGCTCGAGCTCGCCGCGGATCCGCGCCGATTCGCCCTCGCCCTCGGAACGGAAACGATCGGCGATCCGCCGGCGCTCGGCGATCATCCGATCGTAGACCTTTTCCTGCACCTCTTCGACGTAGTTGATGCGCTTGAACTGCACGTCGAGGATCTCGATCCCCAGGTCCTGGGTGCGGGTCTGGGCGGCGGCCAGGATCACCAGCCGGATCGCCTCGCGGCCGTCCTTGATCGGCGCCAGGTCGTCGGACGAGCCTTCGGACAGGGACTGGTCGTGCTCCGGCGTCCGGTTGCTGGTCCGCACCAGCTCGACCAGGTCGTGGTTCGCGATGGCGTTGCGGGTCTCACCGTCGAGGATGTCGTCGAGCCGGCTCTGGGCACCGCGCTCGTTCTGCAGGCGCTGGAAGAAGAGCAGCGGGTCGGTGATCCGCCAGCGCGCGTAGGTGTCGGCCCAGATGAAGCGCTTGTCCTTGGTGGGCAGCTGGTTGGCCTTGCCGTCCCACTCCAGGAACCGCTTGTCGAAGCGGTGCACCTTGCGGATCAGCGGGATCTTGAAGTGCAGCCCGGGGTCGGTCACCGGCTCGCCGACCGGTTTGCCGAACTGGGTGATGATCGCCTGCTCGGTCTCGAACAGCTGATAGGCGGCGCCGCTGATCCCGAAGATCAGGGCGACTACGACGATGGCCACGAGAAGGCGGCCCATCAGTCTTTCTTCTCCTGGACGTCCAGACCGGTCAGGTTGAGCAGCGGCAGAACGCCCTCCACCGAGTCGTCCACGATGATCTTGTTGCCGATCTTGGGCAGGATCTCGCTCATGGTCTCGAGATAGATCCGCTTGCGGGTCACGTCCGGGGCCTTGCGGTACTCGGCCCAGAGCGAATCGAAGCGGGCCGCCTCGCCCTTGGCACGGTTGACCCGGTTGAGCTTGTAGCCCTCGGCTGACTGGATGGCCTGGAGCGCCCGGCCGCGCGCCCGGGGGATCACCTTGTTGTATTCCGACTGCGCCTGGTTGATCAGCTTCTCGCGCTCCTGCTGCGCCTCGTTGACCTCGTTGAACGACGGCTTGACCCGATCGGGCGGGTTGACGTCCTGCAGCACCACCTGGTCGATCTTGATGCCGGTCTCGTACTGGTCGCAGAGCGCCTGCAGCTCCTGCTCGACCAGGTCGGCGACCTCCTGGCGACCGACGGTGAGCACCTCGTTGACCGTGCGGTCGCCCACCACCTCGCGCATCACCGCCTCACTCATGTCGCGCAGCGTGTCCACCACGTTGCGCACCCGGAAGCGGAACTTGAACGGCTCGATGATGCGGTACTGGATCACCCACTCGACGACCGCGGAGTTGAGGTCACCGGTCAGCAGGTTGGACTCGTCCAGGGCCTCGCGGGTGCGGGAAAACTCGCTGCGCACCCCGGCCCGCTGGGTGCGAAAGCCGAACTCCTCCTTGAGCTGGCGCTGCACCGGCACCTTGATCACCGACTCGATGCCCAGCGGCAGCTTGAAGTTGAGGCCGGGCTGGGTGGTCTCGGTGTACCTCCCGAAGCGCAGCTCGATGCCGACCTCTTCGGGCTCGATGGTGTAGAAGCTGGTGAAGACGAACCAGATCGCCAGCACCGTCAGCAGCACGATACGCAGGCCGCCCGCCGGAAGCTTCGGCAGGCTGGGCATCTTGGGAAAATCGATCACCTGTTTCGGTGGGTCGCCGAGCGCCATGAGCACAGGCTACCCCAGGGGGCCCGGAGTAGCAATGCGGTTGGGGACTTGGTGGGCTATTCTGCCCCCTCATGCCTCCCCGTTTCGATGCCGAACAGCTCCGCCTCGAGCTCTCGGTGGCCGATCTGCTCGAGCGCAACCTGCTGCGCAGCCTGGGGTTCGCCAACCGGGGCGGCTACGAGCGGTTGTGGCTGGGTCAGGCGATCCACAGCCGCTACCAGGAGCAGGCGCTGGCCGAGGACCCCACCTACCAGCGCGAGGTGCCGCTCAGCGCCACCTTTCCCCACCGCGGCTGGGAGGTGACGGTGCAGGGCCGCGCCGACGGCCTGCGCAAGCGGGACGACGGCACGCTGGTGATCGAGGAGATCAAGTCGGTCCGCCGCGGCGGCGGCCCGGCGCCGGCGGCGCGCGAGATCTACGAGCGCCAGGCGTTGCTCTACGCCTGGATGCTGCGCCGCGGCGGGCAGGAGAGAGTCGCCACCGAGCTGGTGCTGATCGAGATCGGCAGCGAGTCCGTCGAGCGCCAGGCGCTCGAGCTCGACTTCGGCGTCATCGACCGCGCCGTCCAGCAGCGCCTCAACC
>CALZJC010000360.1 GCA_945787525.1 Thermoanaerobaculia bacterium
GCCGGCAACGCCGGCGGGTCGCCACCAGCCCCGGCGCGAGAGCCCGTGCCCGGCGGCTCGAAGACAAGCGCCGCCGTAGCCGGCTCAAGGCGCGGCGTCGACGGCCGACAGCCGACGACGGTTGATATGACGACTGCCCATCTGGTCGACGCCAGCCCCTACATCTTTCGCTCCTACTTCTCGCTGCCGGAGACCATCACCGACCCCGACGGCAGGTCCGTCGGAGCCGTCTACGGCTTCGCCGGCTTCCTCCTCCGGCTGATCCAAGAAGAAGCACCCACCCACCTGGCGGTCGCCTTCGACGGCAGCCTGACGACCAGCTTCCGCAACGAGATCTACCCGGCGAACAAAGCACAGAGAGAGCTGCCCCCGGCCGAGCTCGAGGCCCAACTCGACGACTGCCGCGAGCTGGCCGCGGCGTTGGGTGCGACGACCTTCATCGACCGCCGCTACGAGGCCGACGACCTGATCGGAACTCTGTGCCAGAGCCTCGTCGCCGACGGACACCGGGTGGTGGTGGTGAGCTCCGACAAGGACCTCTGTCAGCTCGTGGGAGACCGGGTGTCGCTGCTCGACTTCGCCCGCGGCGAGCGCTACGACTCCCAGAGGGTGGTCCGCAAGTTCGGGGTCCGGCCGCGGCAGATCCCCGACTTCCTCGGCCTGGCCGGCGACCCGGTGGACAACATCCCGGGGATCCGGGGCGTCGGCAAGAAGACCGCCGCCGCGTTGCTGGCCCAGTTCGCCGATCTCGAGGCGCTCTACGAGGGGATCGATCGGGTAGCCGATCTGCCCCTGCGCGGTGCCCGGTCGCTGGCGACCCGCCTCGCGGACGGGCAGCGCGAGGCTTTTCTATCCCGCCGCCTGGCGACCCTGGCCGTTGACGCGCCGGCAGTGGCGGAGCTCGATCGGTTGTGCCTCGACGGCGCCGATCGCCGGAAGGTCGAGCGGCTTTTTGCCCGGCTGGGATTCGAGGGGCTGATCGAGCGGATCGGGCACTGGTCGCCAGGGTAGAATCCTCCGGCCGCCCCGGGCGCGCGATCCCGCGCCGCCCAGACCCACCACTCGACGGAGCCCGGTAGATGAGTCGAACCGTGAAGATCCTCGCCTTTGCCGGCAGCACCCGGCGGGAATCGTTCAACAAGAGGCTCGTTCGCATCGCCGCCGCGGGAGCGCGCGACGCCGGCGCCGCGGTGACGATCCTCGATCTCGCGGAGCTGCCGTTGCCGCTGTTCGACCAGGATCTCGAAACGGCGCAAGGCCTGCCCGACAACGCCCGGCGGCTCAAAGCGCTGATGGTGGAGCACGACGGCTTCCTGATCTCTTCGCCGGAGTACAACTCATCGGTCTCGGGCGTGCTCAAGAACGCCATCGACTGGGCCTCGCGGCGGGAGGAGGGCGAGAAGCCCTTGGTCGCCTTCGCCGGCAAGGTGGTGGCGCTGATGAGCGCCTCGCCGGGCGCTCTGGGCGGCCTGCGCGGCCTGGTGCACGTGCGAGCGATCCTCGGCAACCTCGGCATGCTGGTGCTGCCACAACAGAAGGCCGTGGGCGGCGCCCACCAGGCGTTCACCGATGACGGCATGCTGGCCGATCCCAGGATGCAGGCTGACGTCACGGCGCTCGGCTCACGCCTGGCGGAGACGCTGACCAAGCTCATTGCCTAGGACAATCCCATGATCTACAAGAACATCCTCGAAGTGGTGGGCCGCACCCCGACGGTGCGCCTGCACCGCGTCGGTGCCGACAGCGGCGTCGAGCTGTACGCCAAGTGCGAATTCCTCAACCCGGGCGGCTCGGTCAAGGACCGGATCGCGGTGCGCATGGTGGAGGGTCTCGAGGCGGCCGGCAGGATCGGCCCCGAGACCACCCTCATCGAGCCGACCAGCGGCAACACCGGCGCCGGGCTGGCGATGACCGCGGCGGTCAAGGGCTACCGGCTGATCATCACCATGCCCGAGAAGATGAGCCGCGAAAAACAGGTGGTGATGGAGGCGCTGGGGGCCGAGATCATCCGCACGCCCACCGAGGCGGCGCACGACGATCCGGAGAGCCTGCTCGGGGTCGCCAGGCGGCTCAACCAGGAGATCGACAATTCGGTCATCCCCGACCAGTACGGCAACCCGGACAACCCGCAGGCCCACTACGAGGGCACCGGAGCCGAGATCTGGGAGGATTTCGGCGACGAGCTGGACATGGTGGTCATCGGCGCCGGCACCGGCGGCACCATCACCGGCGTGGCGCGCTACCTCAAAGAGCGCAAACCGGAGATCGTCGTCGTCGGCGTCGATCCCGAGGGCTCGATCCTCGGTGGGCGCGACGAGGTGGGTACCTACCAGGTCGAGGGCATCGGCTACGACTTCATCCCCGACGTGCTGGACCGCAACCTGGTCGACGAGTGGATCTACTGCAACGACCGCGACAGCTTCCGGCTGGCCCGGCGACTGATCCGCGAGGAGGGCCTGCTGGTCGGCGGCAGCTCGGGCTCGGCGATGTGGGGCATGCTCGAGGCGCTGCCGCGCTACCCCGACACGCGCAAGGCGCTGGTGCTGCTGCCCGATTCGATCCGCAACTACCTGAGCAAGTTCGTCACCGACGACTGGATGCGCGAGCACGGCTTCATCGAGCCGCGTTAGCAGCCAGCGCCGCGACGATCTCCTCGGGCCGCGCGGCGTACTGGGCGCCGTGCCGCCAGGTGCGCAGCGCCTCGGTGCGCCGACCCTGCGCCATCAGCAGCTTGCCGAGGGCCAGATAGGCGCGGCTGAGGCTCGGCTCCAGCTCCAGTGCCCGGCGATAGCCGCGCTCGGCCTCGGCCGGGCGGCCCAGCTCTTTCTGCACCGCGCCCAGGTAGACCCAGGCCTGCGTCATGTTGGGCCGCATCTCGAGGGCGCGTTCGAGGTGCGGTAGCGCCTCGGCAAACCGGCCATAGCCGGTCAGCAGGGCCGCCAGGTTATAGCGTGCCTCCGGCCGATCCCGGCCGCCCTCCACGGCCGCGAGCAGCTGGGCCAGCGCCTCTTCTCGCCGGTCGAACCCCGAGTGCACGAGACCGAGCAGCTCGCGCGCCTTCGGATAGTCGGGGGACCGCGCGAGGATCGACTCCAGGGTGGCCTGCGCCGCCGCCCCGCGGCGCTGCTCGAACTGACCCTGGGCGAGCGCCAGATAGGGCTCGAGTGCCGCCGGCAGCACCTGCCGCAGGGTCTTCTCGAGCCGCGCTACCGCGTCGGCGTGCCGGCCGCGGGTGAGCTCGACCACCGTGTAGGCGCGATAGAGCTCGGCCAGTGCGCCCGCCGGGCCCCGCGCCGGATCCAACAGCCGGACGTCGTCGATCACCGGCTCGGCCCTGGTGAGCGGCGCCAGCAGCTCGGGCCCACCGGGCCGGCGCCGGATCCGGTGGTCGGTCATCACTACCTGCACGACGTCCTGGGTGCGGCGCCGGGACATGTGACAGGCCGCGCAGGCGTCGGCCGCGACCCCGCTCGCCGTCGCGGCCGAACCCATCTCCTGCAGCCGGCAGGCGTCGGCCGCGTGACAGCCGAGGCAGGCGGCGCGGTAGTGGGCCGCCCGCTGGGTCGCCGGCACCTTGCGGTGCGGGTCGTGACACGTCAGACAGCTCAGCGCGCCGGCGCTCTCGGTGAAGCAGCGGCTCTGCCGCAGGCGGTAGGGGTGGTGGTTGATCTCGAACCGTTCGCTCCGGTCCGCACCCGGCTCGTCCACGTCCATCGCCACGAGGTAGTCGGCCAGCGGCTCTCCGGGGCGGAAGGAGTAGTCGCCGCGCCCGAAGCGGCGTTTGCCGGGAAGCGCCACCGAGGGCTGCATGTGGCACCCGTGGCAGACGTCGTCGCGAAGCCGCGGCGCCAGGCGGGCCGGGTTGACGATGGTCTCGTGGAGGCGGGCGAAGTCGATCGGCTCGCGCATCGCCGCCCGTGAATGCTCGGCTCCCGGACCGTGGCAGCGCTGACAGCCGACCCCCTCCGGCAGCTCGGCGGGGAAACGATGCGGCTGACCGTGGGCGTCACTGCCCGCCGGCACCTCTGGATAGGCGTTGTGGCAGAACATGCACTCGCG
>CALZJC010000361.1 GCA_945787525.1 Thermoanaerobaculia bacterium
AGCGGGGGTGACGATCAGCCGTCCCGACCGGGAGCCCTTCCGGGTCGCGGCGCGGAGTGTGTATGAAGACTGGGCCGATCGAGTGGGCGGGATGGCTTTGCTGGAAGAGATCCTGCGCCTGGGGGATTCGGTACGGGTGAGATGACGGGGATCCGTAGCGGATCCCATAGAGGATCCAACGGCGGGCGCAGGCTCGAGGACCTTCACTGCGACCCGCCCTCGTGCTTCAGTTGGTCGGTGAGGTAGCCGGTCACCATCCCCTCGCCGAGCTCACGCTCGACTCGGTGTCGGCCTGCGAGCGCCGCGTTCAGGCGAGCGAAAAGATTACCGGTTCCACGTCGACTTCGGCGGCGGTCCGAAGTCGACGTACTTGAACGGTCGCAGGGGCTCTTCCCTCGGCCAGATCATGTCGAGCGTGCTCCCGTCGTACAGCTCCCCTCCCCGCATGACGTAGCGGATCGAGGTACTGTTCCGGATGTTCTCGAGCGGGTTGGCGTTCAGCACGACGAGGTCCGCCACCTTGCCGACCTCGAGGCTTCCGAAGTCGGCCGCCATGCCCATGCCTGTTGCCACGTTCAGCGTCGCCGCGCGCAGAGCCTCGTGCGGCGTCATCCCGGTCATCTCGAGCATCCAGAGCTCCCAGTGCACCGCGAGGCCGTGGACCTGCCCGTGGCCGCCGGACGCGACCAGCCCGCCGGCGTGTGCGATCGCCGCCGCCCCCGCACCGCCGTTCAGGAAGTAGTACTCGTCGAGCGCGAAGCGCTGGCTCGTGCGCGACTTGTGATCGACCGCCGCGTGCCGGAGGAAGTGGTTGAGCTTCTCGTCGGCGTGGACGTCGGTGGTCTGGTACCAGTACAGCTCGCCCTGGTAGGTGCGGGGGGCCGCGACGACCAGCGTCGGCACGTACATCGTTCCCGAGCGGGCGTAGAGCTGCACGAAGTCGTCGTACATGTTGAGCCAGTCGGTGGGCGCGTGCTCCACGGCGGTGTAGCCGTCGATGATCATCGCCACGTGACGCATGACGCCGCCGCCCTCGGCGGTGGTATTGATCCCCAGCTCATCGCCGGCCCGAAGCATCCACTGGATCTGCCTGCGTTGCGGCTGCATGTACTGCTTGGTCGAGAACGAGCCGCGATCGACGTACCGCTTCACGCCCGCGAACGCGTCTTCGTAGCTGTCGATGCTGATCGCTCGGGAGGTCTGGGACGGCCCGGTCATGAAGATCCGTGGGCCGAGCATGCGGCCCGCTGCGATGAGCTCCCGGTAATGGAACTGATCCGTCGAAGCGTTGACGTCGCGCGCCATCGTGACGCCGAAGGCCAGGTTGACCAGGGGTTCCGGCGCGATGTCGACCAGCACGTCACGGGGCATGCCGCGAATGTGCGCGTGCGCGTCGATGAGCCCCGGGATGATCGTTGCGCCCGTGACGTCGATCACGCGGGCGTCGTCGGGTACTGGCACCGAACCCGAGGGGCCGACCGCCCGGATGCGATTGTCGGTCACCAGGACCGTCGCGTTCTCGACGACCTCGTCGCCCCGCATCGTCACGACGGTGGCGCCGGTCAGCGCCACCGAACCCTCGGGCTTCGGCATGGAGGCGACGAGCCGAATCGGAACCGCCTCGGCGAGCCGGTCGAGCCCTTCCTCCGGTGCGTCCGGGCCGAAGACGTCGTCGAGGTCGAGGCGCGAGAAGACGCTCGCGAAGACCCAGCTCAGGCTCGTGCCGTCGCGGGACCACTTCAGGTCCTGGCCCCCGTCGCGCGTCACCCGCTGGAACGGTCCCGGTCCCGACCGCTCGCTCAGCGTGACGGTCTCCAGCGTGGGAGGGAGCGCGGCGACGTACACCTCTTCGCGCAGCGTGAAGGCGAGCCACCGGCCTTCCGGTGACGGGACCATCTCCGCGGCGCCCTCGACCATCGCGACCTCGCGCCGCTCCGTGCCGTCGAGGCGGACCGAGACGAGCGTACCGCTCTCGGCATAGGTGATCCGCGAGCCGTCGGCGGTGAAGGTGAGGACGTTGTCCGAAGGAGCCGACACGACGGGCTGTGGGTCTCCGCCCGTGCTCGGAACCCACTCGATGAACCCTCGGTTGTTCGAGTTCCGGTTCCGGTCGGCCGCCGGGTCCTCGCGGATGTACGCGATCATGCTGCCGTCCGCGGACCAGACGGGATTGGCGTAGTATGCCGGGTGCGTCGTCAGACGCTGCGGCGCCCCCCCCTGGGCCGGAACCCGCCACACGTGACCGCCCTCCGTCGCGTGCCAGCTCACGAAGGCGATGCTCCGGCCATCAGGCGAGTACGTTGGCTGGTACTGCCCGTCTCCCCCTTCAATCAGCGGAGCAGGCTTACCGTGGGGGAGCTCCATGCCCCAGAGCTGGTTGAGCGAGCCGAAGACCAGCGTCGATCCGTCGGGGCTCGCGTGCCCGTAGCGGACGTTGCGGACGACCAGCGAATCGTCCTCGAATGGTGTCTCGTGCTGGATGAGCGGCCCTAGCTGCTGTTCGACCTGTGCCCGGAACGAGATCTCGCGGACGTCGCCGGTCGAGACGTCGACTTCGTGGAAGGTGCCGTTCTTCACAAAGACGACGGCGCCACCGTCGGGCGTGAAGGTGAAGCGCGTGCGCCGGTTCAGGTGCTCCCGGTCGATCGGGAAGACGAGCCAGTCGTCCTCGTCGGTGACGAGGTTCCGCAGCCGGAGCCCGGCCATCGCATCGATGTCAGCCACGTAGACCATCCACTCCCCGTCTGGCGAGATCGCCGGCCGCGCGGCGCCCGAGGGCGTCCTCGTGATCGCCGCGACGTCACCCGTGCTCCGGTCCAGGCGCATGACCTGAGCCGGTTGGGGCAGACTGTTGGCCCGGAGCGAGGTCGCGCGGGGACCGTCGACTCCACGGAAGTAGACGTACCGGCCGTTCGGACCCCACCGGAAGCCGATGCCCTCGGCGTCCTCGGCCAGCTCCATGCCGTTACCGCCGCTCAGGTGGATCAGCCACGGCGTGCGGCCCGCGTTGGGGCTCCCCGCCTCGTTCCTTCGGACGAGCACGTAATCCCCGTCCGGAGACCACTCCGGGTCTTTGAAGTGGTAATCGCCGCGCTCGGTGGTGACCGGCCTCGGGTTCGAGCCGTCCGCGTCGACCATCCAGAGGTTCTCGTTCCCGCTCCGGTCGCTCACGAAGAGGATCCGGCGGCCATCGGGTGAGAAGACCGGCTGCAGGTCCAGAGCCATTCCAGCCGTGAGCCTCGTGGCGGCCCCGCCGCTCCGGGGAACGGTGTACAGGTCTCCGAGGAGGTCGAAGAGGATCGTCTCGCCGTCGGGTGAGACGTCAATGTTCACCTGGGTGCCCTGGCGCGTCTCGAACGAGATGGTGCGCGTGGGCGTGATGCAGAGGCTGTCGCACTGGCCATCGGCATCGGGTCTGCCGCCCCCCTGCGCTTCGGCGGCGGTCACCGCAAGAAGGACGTGCAGCGTGGTGACGATCAGGGGGCGAGCGGGAATCATGGGCGGCTCCTTCCGTCGAAATACGGCTGTCTGCCGGCGGGCTTGCCATGCGAATCTAGGCGGCCCTGACGGGGTGGGCCACCCGGCGCGAACCCTCCGGTGTCGATTGCCTCCTGGTATCGCGCGGCCGCCGATTCGTCGCTCGAGCGGATGCAAGAGGCGGGGGTGCGGATCAGCCGTCCTGACCGGGAGCCCTTCCGGGCCGCGGCGCGGAGTGTATATGAAGAATGGGCCGATCGAGTGGGCGGGATGGCCAGACTCGAAGAGATCCTGAGCTTGGGTGATTCGGTACGGGTGAGATAACGAGGGTCATATAATGGATTACAGACTGCTGGGCAGAACCGGCGTGAGGGTGTCCGCCTTGGCCTTGGGTACGGCGAACTTCGCCGACCCGACCCCCGAGGACGAGGCGAAGCAGATCCTCGAGCGGGCGGTCGATGCCGGCATCAACCTGATCGACACCGGAAACAGCTACGCAAAGGGAGAGTCCGAGCGCATCATCGGTCGGGCGCTGCACGGCAGCGGGCTGCGCGAGCAGGTGCTGCTCA
>CALZJC010000362.1 GCA_945787525.1 Thermoanaerobaculia bacterium
GTCGAGGCGGGCGGCGAGCTTCGCACCGAGGGCGCTGGGGAAGAGGATTCTCTTGGACATGAGCTGGATCTCCCGGGGAGTTTGGGGGTTCAGACGCTTCCTACGCTCCACCGCTAGGGATGGATCTGAATCAGCTCCATGCCGGCGGTCGGAGACCGGGCGAGAGTGGACAGGGGGGACCGGGAGAGCAGGGCTTTTTGCAGACCGTGCTCGACGACGGGCTCGGCATCGCGCACCGTCAGCACGTAGGGGTCGGCCGGCAGCCGGCCGACGTCGCGCAGGCGCTCGACGGCGATGGTCTCGGCCTCGATCTTGGAAACGCTCCAATCCCGCGGATAGAGGGGATGAGCTCTCGGAAACACCCAGGCCAGGGCGAGAGCGGCGGCGATGCCGACCGCCACCCAGCCCAAGATCCAGCGCGAGCTCTTCATTCGCAAATCTCTTTCCCGGCCGTCACCCAACCCACCGCAGGGTACGAAAACGGCGGTTCAAAGGTTGCGCCCGGGCCAGCGCTCCGACCTGCCCGGGGCGCGAGAGCGGGCCCTGGCAGCCGCGGGCCGGCAGCCCGTCCTAGGAGAGGTTCTCGATGATGGCGGCGGCGAACTCTGAGGTCTTGAGCAGGGTGGCGCCTCGCATCTGGCGTTCCAGGTCGTAGGTGACCCGCTTCTCGCCGATGGTGCGCTCCATCGCCTGCTCGATCGACGTGCCCGCCTCGCCCCAGCCGAGCCAACGCAGCAGCATCACGCCGGACAGGATGAGTGAGCCGGGATTGACCTTGTCCTGGCCAGCGTACTTGGGCGCCGTGCCGTGGGTGGCCTCGAACAGCGCCAGGCCGTCACCCTCGTTGCTGCCCGGCGCCATGCCCAGGCCGCCGACCTGGGCGGCGAGGGCGTCGGAGAGATAGTCGCCGTTGAGGTTGGTGGTGGCGATCACCTGATACTCCGACGGGCGCAGCAGGATCTGCTGGAACATGGCGTCGGCGATCCGGTCCTTGACCAGGATACGGCCCTCGGGCAGCTTGCCGTCGTGCTCGTCCCACAGCTCCTGCTCGCTGAGCGTGACCTCACCGAACTCCTCGCGGGCCAGCTGGTAACCCCACTCTTTGAAGGCCCCCTCGGTGTACTTCATGATGTTGCCCTTGTGCACCAGCGTCAGGTCGGTGCGCCCCTCGGTCACCGCGTACTGCAGCGCCTTGCGCACCAGCCGTTTGCTGCCGGTCTCGGAGACCGGCTTGATGCCGATGCCGGAGTCCTCGCGCACCCGCTTGCCCAGCTTGTCGCGCAGAAAGGCGATCAGCTCGCGGGCGCCGCCCGATCCCTCTTCCCACTCGATGCCCGAGTAGACGTCCTCGGTGTTCTCCCGGAAGAGCACCATGTCCACCTTGGCGGGTTGACGCACGGGCGAAGGCACGCCCTTGAAGTAGCGCACCGGCCGCACGCAGGCGTAGAGGTCGAGCACCTGGCGCAAAGTCACGTTGAGGCTGCGGAAACCGCCGCCGACGGGCGTGGTCAGCGGCCCCTTGATCGCTCCGCGAAAGCTCCTGATGGCCTCGGTGGTCTCCTGCGGCAGCCACTCGTCGCAGAGTCGCTTGGCCTTCTCGCCGGCCAGGATCTCGTGCCAGGCGATGGAGCGCTCGCCGCCATAGGCCTTGTCCACGGCCGAATCCAGGACCCGACGGGTCGCCTGCCAGATATCCGGCCCGATGCCGTCCCCTTCGATAAAGGGCACGATCGGCCGCGACGGTACTTCCAGCTCACCGTCCCGCCAGCTGATCTCCTGGCCGTCGGACGGCGGTTCGGACTCCCAGCTCTTCCTGCTCAAGGGATGCCTCCTGACCGCTAGTAGGAAAGCCGCCCGAAGGCGGCAGCGCCTACCTTATCACAGCGCCGGCCCGCTCCCCTCGCGATGTCGCACCGCCCTGCCGCGCAGCTCCGCCACCGAAAAAGGCCCGCCGGCGCATGGTAGATTTCCCAGCCCATGGACTGGCAACCGCTGATCCGCGCCGCCGGCGAGACCCGCGAGCGCGCCCATGCGCCCTACAGCGGCTTCCGCGTCGGCTCGGCGCTGCTCACCGCGGGTGGCGCGATCTTCTCCGGCTGCAACGTCGAGAACCGCTCCTACGGCGCCACCGTCTGCGCCGAGCGGGTGGCGCTGGCCAGCGCCGTCGCCGCCGGCGACCCGACACCGGTGGCGATCGTCGTCATCACCGACACCAGCCCGCCGTCACTGCCCTGCGGGCTCTGTCTGCAGGCGCTGTCCGAATTTGCCGCGCCCGAGCTGCCGGTGCGCCTGGTCAATCCGGCCGGCGAGAGCCGGGAGCTGCGGCTCGAAGAGCTGCTGCCCCACCCCTTCGAGCTGCCGGCTGGCTAGCCTGAGTTGGCGAGAACTGCGGGCCAGCGCGACGGACGCGGCCTACCCGTCGACGTACTGCGCCACGATCCGGCGAGGAATCAGCCCGGCACCGTGACCGCGATCGAGCAGCTCCTGCACCGCGCGACGGCCCTCGTCGCCATACTCCTGCGTCCAGTGGTTGACGTACATGCCGACGAACCGGTCGCTGCGCTCCGCGTCGTCCTCGATGCCGCGCGCATAGCGGCGGGCGTAGCCCAGCGCCTCGTCGCGGTTCTCCAGGGCGTAGTCGATGCTCTGGCGCAACAGACGGCAGAGCCGCCGCTGCAGCTCGGCGGGCAGGTCCTTGCGGATACCGTTGCCTCCCAGCGGTAACGGCCCGCCGGTCTCCTGCTGCCACCAGGCTCCGAGATCGACCGCCGCCTTCAGCCCCATGTCGGAGTAGGTCAGTTGACCCTCGTGGATCACCACGCCGGCGGCGACCGTGCCGGCGGCGACCTCTGCGAGAATGCGGTCGAACGGCACGATACGGGTGGCAACCTCGGGCTGCCATAGCTTGAGAGCCAGATGGGCGGTGGTCAGCTGGCCGGGGATCGCCACCTCGACGCCCGCCAGATCTTCGCGGCGGCGCGGCTGGCGGCTGACGACGACCGGACCGTAGCCGTCGCCGAAGCTGGCCCCCGAAGACATCAGGGCGTAGCGGTCGGCCAGATGGGCGTAGCCGTGGATCGACAGGGCGGTGATCTCGTAGGTGCCTTCGAAGGCCGCCTGGTTGAGGGTCTCGATGTCCTCGAGCACATGCGAGATCTCCAGCCCCTCGCTGTCCAGCCGCCCCTGGGTGAGGGCATAGAACATGAAGGCGTCGTCCGAGTCCGGGCTATGGGCGATACGGATGCGAGTGGTCATTGCTGTTCGGTCTCCTGCAGCTCCAGGGTGGGGGCAAGCTCACCGACCTGCTCGCCGCTCCAGTTGTGGATCGGGCGGTGATAGAACTCTTCGAGCTCACCGAACTCCTCGCCGCTCAGCGAACCCAGCTGACGCAGCACCTCGATCACCACGCCGTCGCGACAGGCCTCCGAGCCGTCGGCGATCTTGAGGGTCAGACCGAAGGCCACCGGTCCGCGGATGGCGACGGCATAGACGCCATCCGCGCCCTCCTTGCCCAGGACCCGGCCACCGCAGACCTCCATCAGGCGGGTGGTGAATCGCCCGGGGCCCGCCACCATGCTCGGCGCCCCGGTCATCGCCCTGACCACGAGGCCCGCCGCCCGGCACCGCCGGTCGTCGAGACCCGCGGCCACCGGGTCCGCCAACGCGGCGTAGGCGCGGGCCACGGCGGCCAGCGGCAATCGGTAGGCCGGCGCCCCACAACCATCGACGGCAACCTCGACCGTCTGTCCGTCGATGCCCGAGAACTGGCGCAACTCGGTGAGGATCAGCTGCTGCAGCGGGTGGTCCGGCGCCAGGTAGGCGGCCACCGGCAGATTCAGCATCCGGCAGGCGAGCAGCATGCCGGCGTGCTTACCCGAGCAGTTGTTGTGCAGCCGCGTGGGCGCCGCGCCGCGCTCGCGCAGCCGCTCTCCCGCCGCCTTGTCGAGAGGCGTGTGCGGCCCGCAGAGCAGTTGTTCGACCGTGAACCCGCCCCGTTCGAGAAGTCCCGACACGCGCTCGAGATGCTCGACGG
>CALZJC010000363.1 GCA_945787525.1 Thermoanaerobaculia bacterium
CCCGGCTCCGGGGAGCGGCGTCCGGCGCCGATTGGCCAGCGGGCCCGGGTGGCGTCACCGTCTCCGGCGGCCGGGCCGGCGGCGGCACCGTGCGAGCGCAGGCCAGCAGCAGGAACAGCGGCAGCCAGAGCCGCGCGTCGAGCGCCTTCGTCACCCGGCCCCCGTCTCGCCAGCCGGAGGCCGGCCGACGAGGGCCGCCAGCGTCGCGACCAGGACTACGGCCATGACCCCGTACCCCAGGACCTCGGCGAGCATCAGGGCGCCGCGGGCTCCCAGCCACACGACCATGCGGTCTCCAGCGGCGATGGCCGCACCCCATCTGAGCGGCGCGAGGGCGGCGCCCCAGGCCATCCAGCCGGCCAGCACCAGCAGCCAGATCACCAGAACCGCGCCGAGCCGCCGCCGCAGCGTGGCCAGGGCCCGGCGGCTGGCGGCCCATACACCACCACCCGGCCGAGCGACCTCGACCGTCGCCAGCATCGACCAGAGGGCGATGGCGAGGAGCAGCAACCCCAGCGGCACCAGGCCGACGCAGCCGACGGCGACGCCGGCCGAAACATCGGGCCCTGTCGCCAGCCCTACCGCCAGCGCCACCAGCCCCAGAGCGAGCAGCATCCAGCACAGCACCACAGCGCCGAGCAGGTGGTTGAACCAGAAATAGGGCCAGAACAGCCGCCGGCCCCGGAGATCGAAGGCGGCCACCGAAAAGCTGCGGAACGACCGCCAGCCGGGCAGGCCGGCGCCCGCCGCCGCCTCGGCCTCGGCCAGGAGTCCCACCACTCCGGCCTGGAGATAGCAGTAGAGGCCGAAGGCCAGCGTCCAGACCAGCGTCGCCGCGATCAGCGGCGCGACCAGCGATATCAACGCCGGCGGGGCCGTCTCGAGACTCGCGGCCAGCTCCTCGGCCAGCTGGCGCGGCCAGGCGGTGCCGAGGTCACGCACCCGCGCCACGATGCTCACCCCGACGGCGGTCAGCAGGATGAAGAAGCCGGCGAGCATCAGGCCGGTGGTGAGCACCGACTGGACCACCAGCACCGGGATCAGCTCCCAGTTGGCGCGCAGCGACCGCAGGCCGCGCTGCAGGCAGACGATAGGGCCGCGCCGGTTGTGCTCGGCGCTCAACTTGTGCCCCTGCTCAGGCAACTTCGGCTCGCAGCGCGGTGATGACCGGCTCGCCTACCTGGCGTGGCGCTGCATCTTGACCTCCCGCCGATAATCCTCGACGGAGATCTCGACGGGCTGCGCCATCTCGCACAGGCGGCTCACCAGTCCAGTGGGCACGCGATTCGACAGCAGCTCGACGCGATGCGGCGCCGCCGGCCTGGTGATCTCCTGCTCGTAGGAGCCCGCGCCGGAGGCCCGGTGCTGCGCCCCGGCGCTCGGCTCGCGGGCGTCCTCGTCGAGCCAGTAGTTGGTGGTGAACAGCGTCGTGAGCTGGCGGGTATAGCGGGTATTGAGAATCAGGTAGAGCGTGTTGTTGACCCACTCGGTCGGCTGCTGGGCGCCAAGCTCGTCGAGCACCAGCACTTCGCAGTCGGTGATCGGGTCGAGCACCTCGTGCTTCGAGGCGTCCGAGCCCGGATCGAAGGTCGACTGGATGCGGTGTACGAGCGAGGTGAAGTCGACAAAGCGGCCGCGCACCCGATAGCGGCGGATCAGCTCCGACAGCACCGCTGTGGCCAGGTGGGTCTTGCCTGCTCCCGGTGGGCCGACGAAGAGCAGCCCGGCCTCGCAAAAGCCGCCGTCCTCGCGCAGGAACTCGTCGACGTAGCGCCGGCAGACGGCCTGCGCCCGGACGAGCTGGTCCCGTTCGCCGGGCGTGGCAGCGCTGGTCTTGAAGCCCTCCAGAGTGCAGCGTCTGTAGAGTGGCGGGATGCCGGCGGCCTCCAGCAAACGTGGCCCGTCGGCGCGACGCCGACAGCCGCACGGCCGGGCGCTACCGGCTCCGTCGTCGGCCTCGACCACCCATCCCCTACCGCCGCAGTCCGGGCAGATCGCCGCGGCAGATTCCGTCTCCAACACGTCGAAATGCTAGCACGCAGGCTGGTCTGACCTTCTCACCAATCGTCTCGCGACGACAATCGGTGGGAAGGTCAGGCCTAGTCCTCACTCGACGGCCGGCGACGCAGTTTGACCAGGGCGTAGCGCCGCGCCACGCCCCGCCCCTCGGCACCCTGCCGACGGAGCCGGCCCGAGGCCCGGTGCAGCTTCCGCTGCAGCTCCTCGAGCTGGTCCCGCATATTGAGAATCACCTCGACGCCAGCCAGGTTGACGCCCATCTCCCGGGTGAGCGTCAGGATGGTCTCCAGGCGCTCGAGGGTCTGATCGTCGTAGAGGCGGGTGTTGCCGGCACTACGTGCCGGCATGATCAACCCTTCCCGCTCGTACAGCCGCAGCGTCTGCGGATGGATGTTGAATCGCTCCGCGACGCGGCTGATCAGCAGGTACCTCGGCCGCTGACGCTGTCTTGCCATCGCCTTTCCGCCGCTCGGCGCCCCGGTTACGCCTTGTCGTCGACGTCGACGTACTCGGCGTCGATGACCTCGTCGTCCGCCGGCGCCGCGCCCTCCTGTCCTGCGGCCGGGTCGGCACCCGGGCCGCCGCCGGTCTGCTGATAGATCTTCTCGGCCATCTTGTGCGCCTGGGCCTCGATCGATTCGATCGCACCCTCCATGGCCGCCGCCTCGTCCGACTCGAGCGCCTTCCTGGCCTCGGCCAGCGTCGACTCGAACTCATCCTTGTCCTCGGCGGAGAGCTTCTCTTTGTTCTCCTCGAAGGTCTTCTCGTTGGCGTAGATCATCTGGTCGAGGCGGTTGTGGGCCTCCACCTTCTTGCGCCGCTCGCGGTCCTCATCGGCGTGGCCCTCGGCATCCGTGACCATGTTCTTGATCTCGTCGTCACTCAGACCGCCGGAGCCGGTGATGGTGATGTTCTGCTCCTTGCCGGTGCCCTTGTCCTTGGCCGAGACCTTGAGGATGCCGTTGGCGTCGATGTCGAAGCTGACCTCGATCTGCGGCATCCCGCGAGGCGCCGCGGGGATGCCCACTAGGTGAAAGCGGCCCAGGGTGCGGTTGTCCTTGGCCATCTCACGCTCGCCCTGCAGGACGTGCACCTCGACCGAGGTCTGGCTGTCCGCTGCAGTCGAGAAGACCTCGCTCTTCTGGGTCGGGATGGTCGTGTTGCGCTCGATCAGCTTGGTGAAAACACCGCCCAGGGTCTCGATACCGAGCGACAGCGGGGTCACGTCCAGCAGCACCACGTCTTTGACGTCGCCGCGCAGCACGCCGCCCTGGACCGCGGCGCCGATGGCGACCACCTCATCGGGGTTGACGCCCCGGTTGGGCTCCTTGCCGAAGACTTTCTCGACCAGCTTCTGGATCGCCGGCATGCGCGTCTGACCGCCGACCAGCACCACTTCGTCGATCTTGTCGGCGGTGATGCCGGCGTCCTTGAGCGCCTGCTTGCAGGGCTCGACCGCGCGCTGGATGATGTCGTCCACCATCTGCTCCAGCTTGCTGCGGGTCAGTTTGATGTTGAGGTGCTTGGGGCCCGACGCATCGGCGGTGATGAACGGCAGGTTGATGTCGGTCTCTTGCGCGCTGGAGAGCTCGATCTTGGCTTTCTCCGCCGCCTCCTTGAGGCGCTGAACTGCCATCGGATCCCGGCTCAAATCGATCCCCTGGTCCTTCTTGAACTCCTCCAGCAGCCACTCGATGATGCGCTGATCGACGTTGTCGCCACCGAGATGGGTGTCGCCGTTGGTGGCCTTGACCTCCACCACACCCTCACCCACCTCGAGGATGGAGATGTCGAAGGTGCCGCCGCCGAAGTCGAACACCGCGATCAGCTCGTCCTTCTTACGGTCCAGCCCGTAGGCCAGGGCGGCCGCGGTCGGCTCGTTGACCAGCCGCTCCACCTGGAGCCCGGCGATCTTGCCCGCATCCTTGGTGGCCTGGCGCTGCGAGTCGTTGAAATAGGCGGGCACGGTGATGACGGCCCGCTCGACCTTCTCGCCCAGATAGTCCTCG
>CALZJC010000364.1 GCA_945787525.1 Thermoanaerobaculia bacterium
GGTAATTGGGGACAGACCGCACTATGCACCCGGTAATTGGGGACAGGTACAAATCTCGTGCCGTCCTTGGTTGCCGGAGGGTCTTCTCTCAGGCGCATTGCCGCGTGGTCGTGCGGTCAACCGCTCCGAGCTGACCGCACTATGCACCCGGCCTCGGAGCTCCTCGCTCGCAGCTGGAGGAGATCTCTCAAGCGCTCGGCCGTGCGGCGCGCAAGTCCCTCGGGCGGCGCGAGGGAAGCGCTAACCCGGCCCTCAGTCCCCGGCCAGCACCTCGGCGAGTCCGCCCCGCCACTCGACGCACCGATAGAAGGCGTAGGCGGCCAGCGCAAAGAAGATGACGAGCCCCGCGGTCATGCTCCAGGCATACCAGGCCGAGAAGTCGAGCGACGGAAGGGTCTCCTGCAGCAATCGGTTCGTCGTGGCCATCACCACGTAGGCGAGGATGCCGAGACGGAAGAGGACGAAGAGCGTCAGTGCCCAGCCGAGCACCCAGAAGATGGAGGTCAGGAGTGTTGCCGACACCTCCGCGCCATTGATGGTGATGCCCGGCAGAAAACCGATCGCGCCGAAGAAGAAAAGCCAAACTAGGTACGCGAGCCGGGGGCGGCGCCCGAGCCCGAGGAAGCTCAAGCCGTAGAGGAACAACAACCCGAGCCCGAGGATCGCGTACACCGCGGCGTTGGCCAGGACCGATCCGAAGAGCCCGGCCAGCGAGCCAGGCGGCAGCCCGCCAAAGCTCGAGATCGTCTCGTGCCGCTCTCCCAGCGCCAGCGGCACAACCGCCAGAAGCCGGCCCATCGCCCCCGCCGCGCACCCCAGGAGAATGTCCCGCCCGATCAACGGGTCGGCCAGTCGCCCGTCGATAAAGCGGGCCCAACCGATCAGCGCCTGCGGCGCGTGGCGGCGCATGAACGGCTCGACGGCGAGATAGAGGGCCCAGGAAAGAGCCCCGAGAGCGGTGACAAAAACGAGCATCTGCAGGAAGAAGTTGATATCGGCCGCCGACGCCGTGTGCTCGCCGAGAAGCCAGGTCAGCCCCAAGGCGATGGCGACGCCAAAGCCGAGTCTGCGCGCTCCGCGGCTGTCTCCGCGGCCGGAGCGGACGTTGCGCTGAGCGACGTACAACCCACCGAAGATCGCGATGATGAACATCAGCAGGATGCCCAGCAGGAAGACCAGCGTCGCGGCACCGCTCTCCGACGACGACGGCGACTGCTCGCGGGGCTCGAGCGGCGCGAACGGCGCGAACGTGCGCAGGGACACCGGACGGCCCGCCATCGAGGCGACCTCGATCTGTAGAGACGCCGCCGGATCTTCCGGGTAAGCGCCTACCCATGCCATCCGCTCGTCGGCGAAGTGCTCGGGGGTGGCCCGTGGTGTCGCCGGCTCGAAAGCCGTCTCGTCGAGGCCCATGAGCTCGAAGAGCCGCGAGCTGTCGGGCGCCGATCGACCTGGCACCTCGTTCTCTTCCGCCGGAGAACCCGAGCCGTCGATCGCCGCCGCTGCCGGTGGACTGCCGCCCGCGGAGACCGGTCTGTCGGTCAGTGGGTCGGGTACGACGTCCAGCCACTGCAGACGGCCCTCGGTGTCGAGTCGCATCGAGATCATGCCCGGCTTCGTGCGGGGTGGGTTGGTGAGCGACACCGAAGGCGACGGGGAGATGCCCCCGGTGCGGTCCGGTACGAGGACCGAAGGCGAGCTGCGCCACCAGTAGTGGAGCGACGGCGAGCGTCCCTTGGCGACGACCTGCCAGCGCTCCGCCGCCGCGCCCTCTTCCCCGAGCCACTCGATGTGGCTCAAGTCGGTCGCAAAGCCCCATGCGGTGTCGGCGGAGTCGGCGAAGTCGGTCTCGTAGCCCAGCTCGGCGACAATCTCGATCGCCCTCGCCTCGAGCACGGCCGGAGACTTGTCGAAAGGAGCCCAACCGACCAGGCCCCGGCCCCCTTGCAGGACGCCGACGGTGAGCGCGCACCCCAGCGCGAGGATCAGCAGCGGCGCCGCGACCTTGAGCGACAAGCTGCCCTCGCCTCCCGCCTCGGCCACCATCTCGGGCGACGGCGTCTCGCCGGCGGCGAGCGCGGCCGCCAGCGGATCGGCGCCCGGCAAACCCGCGGCCACCGCCAGGGCCGAGGCCGGACGCTTGGCCGGATCCTCCTCCAGACATCGATGGATGATCCGGTCGACGGCCACGTCGAGGCCCGAGGTCCGGGTGCGCGGATTCGTGGTCGAGCTCTGGTGCTGCCGCGACAGCTCCTCGAAGTTGTCGGCCTCAAAGACCCGGGAGCCGGTGAAGAGCTCGTGCAGCACGAGACCGAGCGAGTAGACGTCGCTGCGAATCGAGACCTTCTCGCCCGCCAGCTGCTCGGGTGCCATGTAGATGGGCGTGCCGGCGCGGACTTCGGCCACGGCGGAGAGGCCGAAGTCGGTGAGCTTCACCCGTCCGCGACCGTCGAGCATGATGTTGGCCGGCTTGAGGTCGCGGTGGAGCACGCCTTCGTCGTGAGCCGCGGCCAGCGCGGCGCACAGCTGGCGGCCGATCTCGACCGCCTTGTCCTCGGGCAGGCGGCCGATCCGACGCAGCAACGACGACAGATCCTCACCGTCGACGTACTCCATCGAAACGTAGTGGTGCCCTTCGGCTTCGTCCACGTCGAACACGCGACAGACGTTCGGGTGCGACACCTTGCGCGCCGTCCGCACCTCGTCGAACAGGAGCTGCAACGCCGCGGTGTCGGCCGTCAGCCGGTCGGGGAGGAACTTGAGCGCCACCTGCTGACCGAGTTTGAGATCGTCGGCCCGGTAGACCTCGCCCATCCCCCCGCGTCCGAGGAGACCCACGATCCGATAGCGCCCAGCGACCGTCGTGCCGGGTAGGAAGCGCCCGTGGAGGCCCGAGTCCGCCAGCGACGCGGCCGACACGGCTGAGGGCGAACTGGCCGCGTGCCGGACCGGGTCGGCGGCTCCGTCCGTCTCCACCCAGGTGACCGCACGGTCCAGCGCAGAGCCGTCATCGGGGCCCTCTGGAACGGCCGTCAATGCGGCGGCGTCAGCGAGGGATTGGGTGCAAAACGGGCAGACGACGCTGCCCCCGGGAACCTCTCGCGCACAGCTTGGACATCGCATGCGGCCCTACCTTCTCACAACACGAACTCAGTCGAGGTTGCTTGCGGCACCGACGGCGAGCGAGCCGCTGACGGGCTCACGACGCTGAAGCGCCACGGTCGCTGACCAGTCAAACGAAACAGGAGTCGAATAGACGGCGACGATCGGGTCCGGGGCGGGGAAAGGACGGAGAGCGAGAGCCGCGACAGCGAATCAGCAGCGAATCGCTTTGCGCTTCTTGCCCGCCCGACCGGATTTCTCGACCTTCGCGATGTACTCGGTGGCCAGGGGCACCTTGCACGAGGTGTCTCCCATGTCGACCTCGACCTTGCCGAGCGTCTTGGCCGTCGCCTTGGCCTCCCGGTTCAGCGGTGTGACGTAGGAGCCGACGGCGATCACAAAGCCGTTCATACAGTACTTCACCCGATTCGGAGCGCTGTCGATCTCCCTCTCCACCCGCTTGAGGAGCGACTCGATCTCCTCCAGGTCGAGCTCTTCGTCGGGCCGCGTGGCGACTAGACCCGCGTAGGTGTTCCAGCCCGCACAGGCGATGTGCTCCTTCCTTGCGCCCATCCACTTGACCGCAAGCGCGTGCCCGTGGTCGCTCTCCGAGGCGACCCAGGGGACGGTGTACTCGGAGCTCCATTCCCAGACCGCGCCCTTCGCCCAGGAGTCGAGCTGCCGCTTCGTCATCTTTCTGCCGTCCGCTACCAGGCCGGCCAGGTACATCGCCTCGTAGTGACCGGTCTCGTAGAGCTCCATGGCGAGGTCCTGCTCGCCCTTGATCGATTTGGCGATGACCTTCATGTCCGCGACTTTGACGCCGTAGACCTTGGGGCCGCTCGCGCCGTGGCGTGCGTACATTCTGCGCGTCTGCTCGCTGCCCTTGGAGTTCAGGGCCTTCAAGACCTGGGTGACTGTGCTCATGGAATCCGCTACCTCCTCGACGGAACGGCTGGTGGCTAGGTCTCGCGATCTTGACACATAACCATACGGATATACAATTGCCCCATGACACCCGCGACCTCGACCCCCGACGTCTACTCCGCCATCGGCGATCCAACGCGCCGGGCGCTCTTGCTACGTCTCGCCGCGGAGGGTCAAAAGAACGTCTCCGAGCTCCTGGAGCCCTTCTCGATCAGCCAGCCGGCGATCTCGAAGCATCTGCGCATCCTGCGCGAAGCGGGACTGGTGCGCAGCCACAAGGAGGGGCGGCTGCGGCTCTACGAAGTCGAGGCCGCGAGCCTGCGACAGGTCCACGACTGGGTCTCACACTTCGAGCGCTACTGGGACCAGAAGCTGGACGCCCTGGGCGACTATCTCGATCGGCAAGAGCGCTAGCTCGACCAGCGGAAGCGAAACAAGAAACGGACCGCGGAGGATCAGGACCATGCCCGGCAAGTCGATAACGATCCGCAAGGAGCGCCTCTACCCGCACCCGCCCGAAGACGTATGGGCGGCCATCACCGACCCCCACGCGCTCGCCGAGTGGATGGAACCCAACGATCACCAGCCGATCGTCGGCCACAAGTTCAAGTTCATGTCCGACCCGGGCATCTGCGGTCTCGGCGTCAAGGAGTGCGAGGTCCTCGAGGCCGAGGCGCCGCGGCGACTCGTCTGGAGCTGGGTCCACCTGCCCAAAGACCCCGCGCGTCCGCGGCCCGAGCCGATGCGGATCGCCTGGACCCTCGTTGCCGAGGAGAAGGGCACCCGATTGATCCTCGAGCACACCGGCGCCGAGAACATCAACTGGGCCTTCCGCAACATGATGCGCGTCGGTTGGGGCTACATGATGAAGCGGCTGATCCCGCGCATCCTCGAACGCGTCCAGGACGCGAAGTTCACCCCCGGGGCCATCCCCTTGAACAAGCGAGCCTACAGCTGCAAGACGGTACCCGAGCAATACATCCGTTAAACGACAAGCCCAGAAACAAGAGAAGGAGAGCCCGATGGCAAACCCGATCGTTCACTTCGAGATTGGTTGCAGAGACAGCGAGAAGACCCGGCAGTTCTACTCCGAGCTCTTCGGCTGGACCATCGAGCAGATGGGACCGGCGGGGATGATCACGACCGGGGCTGATAGCGGAAT
>CALZJC010000365.1 GCA_945787525.1 Thermoanaerobaculia bacterium
GTCCGACCCCGGGCTCAGGACTACGTTGGCCCGCACGTTGTAGCCGCCACTCTTGAAGCCGCGGCTCAAAGAGATGTAGCCCATCACGTCTTCGTTGAATTGATAGTCAAGGCCCAGCTTGGGCGAGACCGACGAGAAGGTCGTGGTGTCCTGGAAGTCGGCAGCCACGCCGCCGGGAACTATGTTGAGCGTATTGAAGGCGCGTCCCGTCTTGTCCTCCTCGGTCAGGCGAAGACCGAAGTTGAAGGTCGCCTTGTCGTTGATGGCGTAGCTGCCATCGCCGAAGACCGCCAGGGACTCGGTAGTGGTGTCCCCGTCGGTGACCCCGTTGACGGCCCCGCCGACGAAGGCGAACGGCACGTTGCCACCGGCAAAACCGTCGAAGTAGTAGAAGCCGAACACACCGTTGAGCCGTTCACCACCGCTGTAGATGAACTGGAACTCCTGGGAGTCCTGATCGTCGAAGTAGTCCGTCCGGGTGTCGGCGATGACCGCCGGCGTGGTGTCGAAGTCGATGTTGTTCTTGGTGTCCGACTCGCGGTGGGCGGTGATCGACTTGAACTGCCAGTCGTCGTTGATGTCCCAGACCACCGTCAGGCTGTAGCCCTCGGAGGTCGTGCCGTTGGCGGGATCGAGGCCGCTCTCGGTGTCGAAGAGGCCTGGCAGCGGATCACAGCTGATTAGGAACAGGGGGCAGAAGAAATTGGGCGCCAGCCGGGCGTAGCCCTTGGGCTCGGCGTTGTCCTCGGTCCGGTCGAAGCGCAGCTTGACGGTGACGTCCTCGGAGGGCAGGAAGTCGAGGCCGGCGCGGAAGGCGGTGGTGTCCTTGTCCGAGTTGTCCCGCCCGGTGAACAGGTTGGTGCCGAAGCCGTCGCGCTGCAGCGAAGCGAACGCCAGCTTGCCGCGCACCTTGCCCTCGACGAGCGGTCCCGCGATCGAGAACTTGATGTCCTGGTTGCTGTAGTCGCCGCCGGTGAAGGAGAGGCTGCCCCGTGGGGTGTCACTCAGCTCTCGGCTGACGTACTTGATGGCGCCGCCGATGGTGTTCTTGCCGTACAGCGTGCCCTGTGGTCCGCGCAGGACCTCGATCCGCTCCACGTCGAAAACGTCGAGCAGGGCGCCCTGCGGACGCGCGATGTACACATCATCCAGATAGAGACCGACACCAGGGTCGACGCCCCATAGCGGGTCGGCCTGGCCGACACCGCGCATGAAGGCGGTCAAGGTCGACGACTGGTTGCGGCCCTCGTAGATCGACAGGTTGGGCACCTGCGCCTGGATCTCCGAGATGTCCGCCGCGCCCTGGTCCTCGAGGGCCTCACCGGTGACCACGGTCACCGCCACCGGCACCTCCTGCACGTTCTCCTCGCGCTTGCGCGAAGTGACGATGATCACGTCGCCGAAGATCCCCTCGGGATCGGCCGCCGCGGCCTCCTCATCGGTCGTGGCTTCCTGTTCCTCGGTCTCGGTCGCCTCCTGATCGGTGTCCTGCGCCACTACGGGGGCCGCAGTGAGCACCAGAATCGCCGCAAAGGCGAGCCCTAGAAATCGCTTCATGACTCCTCCTCTCCAGCCAGACCGGGAATCGGACCGGCAAGGTTGCTGAGGTTTGTGGCTTGCGGCCTGGGCAGCAGGCCGTATCGGAAAAGGCGGATGAACTCCTCGACCGCCTTCTTGGAGCTCATGCCAAAGTGGGTCGAAGCACCGAAGCACTTCTCCACGGTGTAGAAGTAGAAGAACCACCGGGTCGCCACCAACACGGCGACCATCGGGTCGACGTCGCCAAACTCCCCAGCCGCCTGGCGCTCCCTGAGGCGCTCGCCGAAGGCCGCCTCGAAGCGACCCGCCATGCCCTCGTAGAAGGCGCGGATGTGCTCGCCTTGAAACTCGATGACGTCGACGTAGATCAGTAGGATGTAGGGCGCGAACCGATCCACGATCTCTTCGATCGCGACAGCCATCTCCTCCAGGTCGTCCGGAAAGTCCGCTTCGACGAAGATCTGCTGGAGTCGCAGCGCCGGATCCAGGACCTCCTCCCAGTACTGCTCGATGAGCCGCTGGAAGATCTCCTCCTTGTTGGAGAAGTGGTGGTAGAGGTTGCCCACCGAGTGGCCGCTCTCGGTCGCGATCTGACGCATCGAGGTCGCCCCGAAGCCCTGGCTCGAGAACAGGCGCAAGCCCACCTCGAGTACCTTGGCGACCGAAACCTCGGATCGCGTCGTTTCCTGCGCGGCGTCCGTCAATGACACCCCCCAACCGAACGTTCGTTCGGGAGTGTAAGAGTCGACTCGAGATCTGTCAAACGAACTCGCCAGGACCACTACCCAAAAGGGTGGGGCGCGGCCCTTGACAAAGCCGATTCAGGATCTACACTACATATCGAAGCTCGATAGGTTGAATCTCGAAAGGTCCTTCGATCATGAACCAGCCAGCGAACGGCCCACCCACCGTTGAGATCCAGAACCTCTCACGCGACTGTCACGAGGCCCTGCTTCTCGCCCTGCTCGCCGCCGGACCGCATCACGGCTATCAGCTGGCGCTCGAGCTGGAGCAGAAGAGCGAGGGCGCCTTTCGCTTCAACCACGGCACGCTCTACCCGATCCTGCACAAGCTGGAGCAGGTGGGGCTCATCCGCGGGGATTGGCTCGACGAGCAGACCAAGCGCAAGCGCAAGAGCTACTCGTTGACCGAAGCGGGCCGAACGCGCCTCGCCAGGCAGATCGAGGCCTGGCGCAGCTTCTTCTTCAACTTCTTTTCCGTCATCGGGGAGGAGACGCCATGAGTCGTTTCGCCGGAGTGCTCAAGAAAGTCAGCGACGGGCTCGACCTGCCGCAGCCCACCAGGTCCCGCATCCTGCTGGAGATGGCCGGCGATCTGGAGGACCTCTACGAACACCATCGTGGCCAGGGCCTGGACGAAGATCAGGCCGCGCGCCGCGCCGAGGAGGCGTTCGCCGTCTCGGACGAGGCGCTCAAGCACCTGGCCCGGATCCACGAGAGGAACAGCGGCCTTGCCGAGAGGGTCACCCGCCAAGTCGGCACCTGGTGGGAGAAGGTGCTGCTGGTGATCTGGCTGCTGGCCGTGATCCTCGTGTCCGAGGCGGTTGTCACCGAGGTCCACTTCTTCGTCATCATCAGCCCGTTCGTCTGGCCGATCGTCGGGCTGGCGCTGGCAGCTCTCGCATTCACCCTGTGGAAGCTCTACCAGCTGTTCCTCAGAAAGCCGACCGACCCGCGGAGCTTTCGCTCCGGTCTGGGTGCGCTGCTGTTTCTGGCGGCGGCCAGCCTGGCGATCTCGGTCACCGGCTTCTTCTACCACCTGCGATGGTATGCCTTCCAGGTGTGGGACGGCGGTCCCGAGAAGATGTTCGGCTTGCTCTCCAACTGGATCTTGGCCATCTCTTCGTTGATGATCATCGGCCTGCTGACGGCCATCTTCACCGCCCTCGTCTGGTTTCTGCTGGCTGGCCTGGTAGCCCGGGCCGAGAACCGCCAGGCCGCCGTCCTGTTGGCGCCCGCCTGAGGCGCTCGATTCGACAGTAAGGAGCAAATGATGTGGACATTCATTCAGCAGTCCGGTCCTTTCATCCTGCTGCAGTTCCTTCTCGCCCTGGTGATCCTCGTCCTCACCCTGGTCAGCGCCATCCGTCTGGGCCTGCCCAGCAGCAGGACGTCGCCGGGACTGCGCAAGAGCATTGACGCGATCCTCTTCTGGGGCTGCCTGACCGCGATCTTCGGCTTCCTCGGCCAATGGGTCGGCCTCAACAAGGCGGCCAACGCGGTGGCCCAGGCCGGCGCGGTGAATCCGCCGCTCGTGATCCTCGGGATCGGCGAGTCGCTGGGCACCACGGTCTTCGGCATGTTCACCCTGGTGGTGGCGGCCTTCCTCTGGTTCGGCCTCAGGGTGGCGCAACACCGGCTAGCGGTCTGAAGCCCTCTTCGCTCGCCGGGATTGACGGCAAGTAGAGCCCGGAGACCTGCTCGGTCCCGGCGATTC
>CALZJC010000366.1 GCA_945787525.1 Thermoanaerobaculia bacterium
GCCCGCACGACCGGCTTATCGATCTTCAGAAGGGCGCGAAGATCGATCGGCGTCGCCGCGACAACCACCTCGGCGTCACTTTGACCGATCGTTCGCTCCAGCTCCCGCCGCTGCGCTTCGCCGTAGCCCACAGCGGGAAGCACCGGCCCGATGTGCGGATAGGATTGGTAGACCGCCGCAATTTCCGGGGTGGCGAAGGAACGAGGATCGACGATCTCGGCGGCCAGATCACGCACCGCCACGAAGCCGGCCCCGTAGCCCATGCCGCCGTGGGTAATCGTCGGGCCGTCCTCCACCACCAGCACCCGCCTGCCCTTCACGGCGCTCGGCTTGTCCAGCACGACCGGCGAGGCGCCCCGTACTATGGGCACTTCTGGCCGGATGTCGGCGATGGCGGCCGCGACCTGTTCGACTTGCTCGCGAGTGGCCGAGCAGCTCTTGGCAATGACGACCACGTCGGCCATGCGCAGAACCGCTTCACCCGGATGGTGGCTCATCACCTGGTCGGGACGTAGCGCGTCGGCCAGAACGATGTGTAGGTCCGGGCGCAGGAAGGGGTAGTCGTTGTTGCCCCCCTCCCAAAGGATCAGTCGGCTTTCCGCCTCGGCCAGCGCGACAATGCGGGCATAGTCCACACCGGCGAATATGGGGTGGCCGGCTGCGATATGCGGCTCGTACTCCTCACGCTCCTCGATGGTGCAGTCTGCAGCAGAGAGATCGGCCGGCGACGCGAAACGCTGCACCGCCTGACGCTCGAGGTTGCCGTAAGGCATGGGGTGACGTATTACCGCGGCGCTCAGGCCCTTGTTGCGCAGGTATGCGGAGAGCCACCGCCCGACCTGGGACTTACCGCACCCTGTCCTGACGGCCGAGACAGCGATCACTGGGACCTTCGCCTCGATCATCGTCCGCCGGGGCCCCAGAAGCACAAAGTCGGCCCCGCCGGCGAGCGCCCGCGAGGCCGCGTGCATGACCGTCGCGTGGGTCACGTCGCTGTATGAAAAAGCCACCTCGTCGATCATCTCCTCACGGCACAGGCGGTCGAGTTCGACCTCGTCGATGATCGGCAGGCCATCCGGATAAAGCGCACCGGCGAGCGCCGGCGGATAACGCCGGCCGGCAATGCCGGGGATCTGCGTTACGGTGAAGGCGACCACGTCACAGCTAGGATCGTTGCGGTAGACCATGTTGAAGTTGTGGAAGTCCCGTCCGGCAGCACCCATGACCACGATGCGCCGGGCTTTACCTGTTTCCGCCATCTATGGCTCCTTATCGTCCGGTAGGGGACCAGGTCGGGCAGACGGCTTGGTTTATAGCGGTTCGGATCCGGACGGAGCCTGATCTGGATCAGCGAAATCGTCTCGCCGGTGGATTTCAGTGCGCTCGGTCAATGAAACCGGAGTTCGTCCTTGTCGATCAGCCTGCGCAACCGCGATCTATTGTGCCTCTCGCACTTTCCTCCCCGGCTGATCCGCTCTCGCATCAAGCTGGCCGCCAATCCGGAGGCAGCCAAATGCGCCGAGACGGCGCAACTTCGGCGAAGCGGCAAGACCATCGCGTCGATTTCCCGGAAGCCCGTGACGGAGATAGCGAACATTCGCGATCCGATGTTGGCTTTGGGTCCTGAAGCAGCCGTCGCTCCCCGAGGGTGTTCAGGTCTGGACCTGCCCGTAACCGGCGTTCGGGATCGAATCGGCTGAGCTAGTTCGGATGACGGGTTGTATACGTGGCCGAGCCGATGGCCCGACGCGGATTCTGCGGGCTGGCGACCCTTGAACTTTCGCGGTACCGACTGAGCGCCGCGCCCCCCGTTCGGCGGACGTCCGCCGCTATCTCGAATTGGTCTGGAGGCGCGAAATGCACGGCACTCACCCCGCCAAAAAACATGTCCAGCCCGTCGAAACGGCGTTGCGGTACAACCAGCTCGTCTACCGGTATGCCTGGTTCGTAGGCCACGCAGGTCTCATCCTCCCGCGGCCACTCGACGTGCAAACGGGGGTGGTTCACCGCATCTTGCAGCGGCATGTCGAGATGCACGAAATTCGTCACCGTCTGCAGAATCGCCGTGGTGATGCGATCCGCGCCCGGCGAGCCGATGGACAGCACAGAGCCATCGGGGCTACGACCGGTGGTTGGCGCCATGTTGGAGGGGATTCGTGTGCCCGGCGGCAGCGCGTGGAACCCGTACTTGTTGAGCTCGACCTCGCCGAGGGCGTTGTTCATCCAAATGCCCGTTCCTGGCGGCATGACCCCGGAGCCGTAGCCTGCGGATGCGGTTATGGCGCAGGCAAGCCCATCAGCATCCACTACGGATGTGTGCACCGTGGATGGCGAGGCGAGCGCCGAAGGTTTGCTATTCGCGAGTTCCAACAGTTCCTCTACGTCGCGTCCGAGTTCGTCCGATATGTCCAGACGTCGGTTGCGAAACTGCATGATGTGGGTCTGTACCTCGATCAGATGGGCCACCATCTGCGCCGTCCAGGTGTTGTGTTCGAGGTCACGCATCAGCAACAGCATGGCCGCCAAGGCGGCGCCCCCGACGCAGGGCACCGACGCTGTCGCCAGATGCCAGTCATCCAACGCCACTTCGAGTGCTGGCACGATACGGGGCTGGTAGGCCTCAAGATCTGCCAGGCTTAACAGTCCGTCGTTGGCGTCCATGTCGCGGGCAATCGACCGCGCGAGGTCGCCCCGGTAGAACACTTCTACGCCTTGCTCCGCGATGGCCGCCAGGCTGTCGTCGAGGCCGTCGACATGGACCGTCTCTCCGGAACGCTTTATCGCCCCGTGCTCGTCCTGCAGCGGACGCAAAGCAGGGGGGTTCCAGCCGAAAATGGCTGCGTGGGTATCGTCGATGTAGCGTTGCGACGCGGGAGGCATCGGAAACCCATCTCTCGCGTGCCGATAAGCCGGTTCCACGAGCACCTTCCACGGTATGCCACCGTACCGCCGGCCGGCGAGAGCGTAGCCGGCGAGCGCGCCCGGGCAGGCGACCGACGCGTAGCCGACCGTCGTGGGCGTACCGCCGCCGTAGGCCAGCATCACATCTAGCCCACCTCGGCCCAGCCGCTCGGCCGGTACCTTGCGGCCCGGCATCTCCGAGCCGCCGTCCACCATTACCGGGTGCTCGCCCGGCGGCCAGATGACGATAAAGGCGCCCGCCCCGAGCGATACGATGCCGGGCTCCGTCACCAATTGAACCAAGCTCGCCGCGATTGCCGAATCCACAGCATTGCCGCCGGCCTCGGCCACTTCGGCTCCCGCGTCCGCGGCAATCTGCGAGCTCGATGCGATGGCGACGCGGGTCATGTCGCTTGCCGGGTCAGCACTGCGTTTGCAGCGCGCAAGAGATTACGTTGGCGACGATGGCCGGTCGTCTGCGGCGAGCCACCTCCGCAAGGCAGCCGAGGTCGGAGGCGAGCACGCATGACAGCACTTCCTGCAGGCTCGTCTCAGGGATGACTTCAACGAAATATGCGCGCATTGAACTCCCTCCCGCGCCGGGGTCGAGCGCAGCTACATCACTTTGCGCTTGTGACGCACATAGGATATCGCGAGCAGCCGGCACTCGAACTAACCACTCGTGGCTCAGCCGATTCGCCATAGCCATGTCGGAGAAACCGCTATCACGGGAGCCCAGCGAGTGCGGTGATATAAATCAAACGTTATTACTTAGGAGAGAGGCAGGTTGCATCTGGCGCTATGAACTTCAGCAAAGGGTCAGCCCCGGACCAAACACAGCACAGTGATAGAAGTCCGCTCGCAGGCGTGAAGCGGACTTAATTATCACGAAAGCGGACACCCCATTTCTTGATGTGGCAAATCTGGGGTGAAGCGGTTGCGCTGCGATAGCCGTCCAAACGCCCTCGTCTCGCCGAGAGCGGAGACTCAACGCTCCAGCCAAAAATTAGTGTCTGTCGCTATTTTCAGGGAGTCTCGACCATGGCAATACCACTCATGAGG
>CALZJC010000367.1 GCA_945787525.1 Thermoanaerobaculia bacterium
ACCTCGGCCACGTCGCGCCGCTGGTTCCAGACCCGCCTGAGCGGGTCCCACCGGCCTCCGGCGGACTTCACCCGCCGCTGCACGCCCCTCTCCCGCCAGTCGATCCGCAGTGCCACCCGCCGGCTCGCAACGCCCCCGGCCCGGGCACCGGGCGTCCGCGATCCAAGACACTCTGCTTCGCGGTCCCGAGAGCGCCGCTGGATATCCAACTCCACGGTCGGCGCCGAGGAGACGCAACGCATACTGGTCGACGGCGAGCCCGAGGCGATCAGCCTCGGAGCTGAGTCGACGCTCGAGCTCGTGGGGCAGATTCAGTGTCAGGGTCATGGCTCTCTCCACCGCTCCTGGCCGGATAAAGTGTACCACAGCCACGCTGGCGCACGGCGCGGCCGCCTGATGCCGAGAAGTCCGGACTGGACTCGCCGAGGGTCCCACCAGGTGCTATCGGAGCCTCCTGGCGCACTACTGTAGAGCCCCAGGCAGATCCGTGGCCGGGTCGGGGTTCCTCGCCGGATAGTTCCGGCGTCAGTTAGATTCGGCCGCGCAATAGTGCGGGAGGGAAAAGCAGGAGCCCGCCGGCCCTTCAGTCGTTGGCTACGGTCGTCGGGCTCGACGGGCTCCGCAAGGAGCCGACATGATATGTCTGCCGGGCATCGACAGCAAGAGCTATTGGACGCGTTTGGCTCGCGGGATGGCGATTCCCGAGGTGGCGTGTCCCGATCCTTCGTGTCCGGGTGTGCTCGCTGCCCGGGGCTGGTACCGGCGCTACCTCGGTGGTGAGCGCGTGGCGCTGCGGCGTTTGCGTTGCGATCGCTGTGGCGTCAGCCACGCGCTGTTGCCCGAGGACGTGTGCGCGTATCAGGATCTGACGCTCCCCGCGCTGGAGGCGGCGATGCGCCATCGCGCCGGTCCGAGCGCCGCGGCTCGCGCCGCGGGCGAGCAGGGTCCCGCCGCGGTGCGCCGGGCTCGCCGTTGGCTGCGTGGCTCGAGCTGGCCTCGCCTGCGGGCCCTGCTGCCGGTGCCGGGAAGTGTCTGGGAGCGGATCCTGGCGATCGTCGGCGAGGGTACGGGCCAGCTGATCCGGCTGCGGCATTGGCTGTGGTCCAAGCTCGGCTGGTTCCTCGGTGGACCGGCCGGATTGTTTCGTCACGGCCGCCCCACCGCGGCTTTCCGGGGTGTCGCTCCATAAGTTGGTAGCTGCCCATCTGCGAGCAGATGCGGCAGCCTCTGGTCCACGCGGTCGGGGAATCGACTCCGCCGCGATGGAGGAGATTCAGTGCCATGGAGGAGACCCTGCGCGAGCAGATCGCGCTCTTTCGCTACGGAGTGATCCGTGATCTCGTCTCCGGCCCGCTGGCGCCGGGAGACAAAGCGCACCGGTTGAGGGAGATCACGGAGAAGACCTGGGAGATTCCAGGGAGCACCCGGCGTCGGATCGGCAGGACGACGGCATCGGATTGGGTGGACCTGTATCAGGCGATGGGCTTCGATGGCCTGAAGCCGCGGCCGCGCAGCGACCAGGGAGCGAGCCGCGCCCTGCCCGAGGGGGTGCAGAAGCTGCTGCTACAGCTGCGACGCGAGCGGCCGAAGGCCTCGGTGAACAGCCTGATTCGGGCCGTGCGCCTGTCGGGCCAGGTCTCGGCCGAGCAGCGACTGGCCCCGTCGACGGTCTACCGGCTCTTGGCGGCGCACGGCTTCCAGAGTCGGCCGGCCGGGGGCACGACGCCGGACGCGAAAGCCTTCACCCATCCCTACGCCAACGACCTGTGGATGTCCGATGTCATGCACGGCCCACGGCTGCTTGTGCCCGGTCGACGACGCGGCCCGAAGAGCTATCTGCTCGCCTTCCTCGACGATGCTTCGCGGCTGGTACCGTTCGCCGCCTTCTACCGCGCGGAGAGCTCCGCCTGCTTCCAGGAAGCCCTGAAGCAAGCCCTGCTGCGCCGGGGCATCCCCCAGCGGCTTTACTGCGACAACGGCGCGCTGTACCGCAGCCACCACCTGCACGTGATCTGCGCCACCCTGGGCATCTCGCTGATTCACTCACGGCCGTATCAGCCCCGCGGGCGGGGCAAGATCGAGCGCTTCTTCCGCCACGTCCGCAGCGCCTTTATGCCCCACCTCAGCGAGGCCCACCTCGTCGATCTGGCGGCGTTGAACCGCGTCTTCTGGGCCTGGCTCGAGGCCGAGTACCACCAGACGCCCCATCGGGGCCTGCAGAACCGGGTTCCTCTGGAGCGGTTTCTCGACGACGCGCTACGCCTGCGGCCCGCACCCGATGACCTCGAGCTGCTCATGCGCATGAAGGTCACCCGGCGTGTCGCCCGCGACCGCACTGTGCGTCTGGACGGTCGTCACTTCGAGGCCCCCGATGGCTTCGCCGGGGAAACCGTTGACGTGCTCTATGACCCCTACGACCCGACCCGTCCCGTCCATCTGCGCCGGCCTGGAGAGAGTCAGGAGCATTGCCTCCGGCTGTTAGATCTCGAGCTCAATGCGCGCCTGCGCCGCCCTCCCAGGGACGCGGACCCAGAGGACGATCCTTCACCGACCACCGGCATCAGCTATCTCGACCTCATCGCGGAGAAACACGAGGAAGACCCATGATCTACAACCACGTCTTCGGCTTCACCCAAGAGCCCTTCACCCGCGGTCCGCAAAGCAGCGAGCTGTTTCGCGCCCCGCTGCTCGACGAGCTCCACTCCCGCCTGCTGTATCTCGTCGAGCATCGGGCCATGGGGCTGCTCACCGGCGAGCCCGGCAGCGGCAAGTCCACCGCCTTGCGGCGCCTGCGCGACGAGCTGCATCCCGAGCAGGTGCGCTCTCTCTACGTCCACGACACCGCGGTCAATCCCGGCGACTTCTGCCGCCAGGTCGCCCTCGAACTCGGCCTTGAGCCGTCCTTTTCCCGCGCCTTGACCCTGCGCGCCATCCAGCAGGAGATCCATCGCCTCGCCAACGAGCGCCACCTCACCGTGTTGCTGGTCCTCGATGAGGCGCAGGCCCTGCGGCCCGACGTGCTCGCCCTCTTGCCCATGCTCACCAATTTCAACTGGGACAGCGGCGCACCGCTGGCCGTGCTCCTGGCCGGCCAGAGCGGCCTGCGCCAGACCTTGCGTCGAGCCCATCTCGAGTCCCTCGCCCAGCGGCTCACTGTCCGGTACGCCCTGCGAGGCTTCGATCGCCCCACCACCCAGCTCTATCTCGAGCACCGCCTCAAGCTCGCCGGCGTCGATCGACCGCTGTTCGTCGAGCCGGCCGTCGAAGCGCTCTGGCAAGCCTCCCAGGGCGTCATGCGGCGCATCGATACCCTCGCCCACCACACCCTCGCCGTCGCCGCGGCGCAGCGCGCCACGCAGATCCTCCCCGACCACGTCCTCCAAGCCGCCGAGGAGACCCGGCCATGAGCGCCCCCAAGACCAGGGCTACGACCCAGACCACCGAGGCCGTGCTCGCTTACCTCCAACACCGCGTGCCGGCCTACCCCTTCGACCCCAAGATCGACGCCGAGTTCGTCCGCGAGCTGATCGAAGACTTCGCCGACGTCGACATCCTCGAGGAGACCAAGGGCTTCCGGTGGTTCTATTGCCAGCAGCCTCCGCAGCAGCGGACGGCGCGCCTGTCTTTGCGGCGATGGCTCGCCAACGCCACTCGCCGACGATCCAGCTTCCAAGCCTCCGGCGCCAGAGGATCTTGATCGACACCCTTTCTTCTGTCTCCCCCCTCGGCTCCCTCCGGTCACGGTGGCGCGCAGGGCCTGTCCAGGCCGCGAAGCGCCGTAGGGGAGCCTGGACAGACCCGAGCACCGCCGTAAACTCAAAGGCTGAGGGGGGAGGCTTGCAGCCTTCCCGTCACCACCGAATTCATCCGACGACGAAGCACTGCGGGAATTTACGCCTCAGCCCTGAAAATGTCCTCGGACGAATCTGGGAAAGGCCGGCCGGAATAGCGTGA
>CALZJC010000368.1 GCA_945787525.1 Thermoanaerobaculia bacterium
TGCCCGGCCGGTAGTAGGCGTGGCCGACGTTGAGCTCCGAGATCATCTCCTGGATGACGAAGGTGAGGTCGTCGCGCGAGGCGCAGTCCTCGAGCATCGGCTCGTACCGCTCGCGCACCGCCTGCCAGTCCAAGCCGTGCATGTTGGGGTCGTAGAAGAAGTCGCGCTCGAGCCGCCAGGCCTCGAGGAACATCTGCCGCCACTCGGCGCGCGGGTCGATCTCGGTGCCCATGCCGTCGGTGGAGATCGGCTCCATCTCCTGCTCCGGGCGCGCCTCGATGATGGCCATGTTGTCGCCGTCCCAGACCAGGAGCTTCTTGCCGTCGGCGGTGGGCACGAGGCTGCCGAAGCCCTCGAGCACCGTCTTCTCGGGCTCGTCGTCGTTCTCCAGGTCGAGCAGGCGGATCACCGGCTCGCCGATCAGCTCCGAGCTGGGAATGTGGGCATAGACCAGCTGGCCCTCGTCGTTGACCGTCAGGCCGACGAAGTTGCCGCGCTCGCTGGGCAGCTGGACCATGCGGCTTTCGAAACCGTCGAGGTCGATGGTCAGCGGCTCGGGCTCTTCGTCCTCGTCCTCGTCCTCTTCCTCTTCCTCTTCCTCGTCGTCCTGCTTCTTACCCTTCTTGCCCTTCTTCTCCCCGTCGTCGTCCTCGCCCTCGTCGCCGTCCTCGGACCACTCCTCCTCGTCCACCTCAGGAGCTAGCGGCGAGTCGACATCGGAGCGCAGCGGCACGGCGTAGAGGCGGTCGACGTGGGCGTAGATCCAGGTGCTGCCCACGTCCTCGTAGATCGGCGAGGAGAACTCGCGCTGGCTGGCCAGGTAGAGATAGTCGCCGTCGCGATCGAAGGTCGGCCAGCTGTCGTTGAACATGCCGCCGGTGACCTGGTGCAGCTTCGCGGTCGCCACCTCGTAGATGTAGACCGAGGCGGGCTGGCGGGACGTTTCGGGCATGGCGAACGTCAGCCAGCCCGAGTCGTGCGACCAGTGCGCCCGAGTGGGCCGGAACGCCGGGTTCTTGACCACTTCGGTGAGCGCGTCGTCGGTCAGCGAGTAGATCCACAGCCGGTTCGCCTGGTCCCAGAAGGCGAGGCTCTCGGAATCCGGCGACCAGGCCAGATTCCAATGCCAGCGGCGCGAGGTGCCGTCCAGCTTGCGGCTTTCGCCGCGGCCATCGGACTGCGTCACGTAGAGCTCGTAGCTTTCCCCACCGACATCGGCCGAGTAGGCGATCCAGCGGCCATCGGGGCTCCAGGCCGGCGAGCGCTCGGCGACGCCGCTGGTGCGGGTCAGGTTGCGCGGCCGGCCGTTCTCGGCCGGCAACGTCCAGATGTCGCCGCGGGCATCCACCGCCGCCCGCATGCCGGTGGCCGAAACGGCGCGGCGACCGATCGCCTCCGCAGCATCGACGGTCTGCGGGCGCAGCTTGGGCCGGGCGCCGGGGATCGAGACGCGCACCGCCTCGGACTCGCCTGAGGCCAGATCCAGCAGGCGCAGCTCGGCACCGAGCTGGTAGACCAGCACGCCGGGGCCGCCGTCGTCGGGACCGATGGCCGGCCACTTGACGTCGTAGTCGGCGTGGGCGGTGACCTGCGCCCGCTCGCCGGACCCGGTGTCGTACATCCAGACGTTGAGCTTGTGCTCCGAGCCGCCGTCCGAGAGGTAGTAGACCCTGCTGCCGTGCCACATCGGCTGCGTGTCGGTGCCCTCCCAGTCGGTGATCCTGCGCGCCGTGTGCTCGGTGAGGTGGAATAGCCAGATGTCGGTGGCCATGCCGCCGCGGTAGCGTTTCCAGGTGCGATGGTCGCGGCTGTATGGGGTGTAGGCCAGCCAGTCACCGTCGGCGCTGACGCTGCCGTTGGCGCCGTACGGCACCGGGAACTTCTCGGGCAGCCCACCGCTGGCGGCGACCGAGAACAGCTCCTGGGCCCGCGGATACTGCTGGACACCGCCGGCGAAGAAGATCAGCCGGCCGTCGGGGGTCCAGTCGGTGAGCGTCTCGTTGGCCGGATGGTGGGTCACCCGGAACGGCGCTCCGCCCGAGACCGGCACCGTGTAGAGGTCGATATCGCCGTCGTAGTTGCCCATGAAGGCGAGCGTCTTGCCGTCGGGGCTGAAGCGCGGATATTGCTCCTCGCCCGGCGGGCTCGCCAGCGGTGTCGCCAGGCCGCCCTCGCGCGGCACCAGCCAGAGGTCGCTGGCGTAGAGAAAGGCGATCTGGCTCGAGCTCACGTCGGGGTAGCGCAGCATGCCGGCGTGGGGCTCGACTCCAGCTTCAGCCGGAGCGGCGGCCCCGGCCGCGGCAATCAGGGTCAGGCACAGCACTACAAGGGTCGTCTTCACTCGTCGCAAGGTCATGGCGTCTCCAGCATTGGGGGAAGTCTCTCGGCGGGCCGCCGCTGAGGTACGCGCGGAGTGGGGCAACGCTCCCCCGCCCAGCTCGACTACAGGCCGGTAACCCGACCGCCGAGCCTACCGGATCGAGAACGGCCGCCGTCGACCGTCCCGGTCGTGGCGGCCCGGGCCAGCGGGGCTGCCCGCTGCGGCTCCGAGTCGACCGGCACCCGGCGACCACCAGAACCGGCCCCGCCCGGCGAGCCGTAGAGGCTATAGTCACCGAGCCAATCACGCGGCGGCTGAGGGGAACCAGATGCACAAAGTGAGGATCGCGGAATGGGAATCGCTGGACGACCGCCAGCCGGAGCACGCGCTGGTGGCCAACGTCGACCTGGTCCTGGTGCGCTTCGGCGAGGAGGTGTCGGTGCTCTACGGCCGCTGCCAGCACCGCGGAGCGCTGATGGCCGACGGCTTCGTGCGCGGCGACGACATCGTCTGCGGCGTGCACGACTGGGACTACCAGTTCGACTCCGGCGTCAGCTCGTACGACCCCGACGAGAGGCTGCACAAGTTCAGCTCGTGGGTCGAGGACGGCGGTGTCTGGGTCGACGAGCAGGAGATCGCCGCCTGGGAGCGGGACAACCCGCAGCCCTACCAGCGCGACGCCTACCAGGGCACGTTTCAGGACCACTCCAAGGGCAGCCCGGCGGAGCCCTACGTCAAGCTCATCCGCGAGCTCGCCGACAACGGTCTCGAGCGGGTCGGCCACCATGGCCCGGTGGCGGCGATGGGCGTGCCGCGCACCGAGCTGCCACAGTGGGACGACCTGCAGTTCGTCACCGCCCAACTGGCCCGGGTGCCGCAGCTCGACGACGTCGAAGTGGGCACCGAGCTGGTCATCGGCCCCAGCGCGGCGAAGCCGCTGACGCTGGACATCCCGCTGTTTGTCTCCGACATGAGCTTCGGCGCCCTGTCGCAGGAGGCCAAGGTGGCGCTGGCCAAGGGCGCCGAGCTCGCCGGCACCGGTATCTGCTCGGGTGAGGGCGGCATGCTGCCCGAGGAGCAGGAGGCCTGCAGCCGCTACTTCTACGAGCTGGCCTCGGCCCGCTTCGGCTTCTCCATGGACAAGCTCGAGCGCGTCCAGGCGTTTCACTTCAAGGGCGGCCAGGGCGCCAAGACCGGCACCGGCGGCCACCTGCCGGGCGAGAAGGTACACGGCAAGATCGCCGAAGTGCGCAACCTGGAGCCTGGCAAGCAGGCCGTCTCGCCATCTCGCTTCCCCGACTGGGACGACGAGGACCCCTTTCGCCACTTCGCCGACGAGGTGCGCGAGGTCACCGGCGGCATCCCCATCGGCTTCAAGCTGTCGGCCCAGCACGTCGAGGACGACATCGACGCGGCGCTCAGGATCGGCGTCGACTACGTCATCCTCGACGGCCGCGGCGGCGGCACCGGCGCGGCGCCGCTGATCTTCCGCGACAACATCTCGGTGCCCACCCTGCCGGCGCTGGCGCGAGCCCGCCAGCACCTGGACCACCGCGGGGTCAGCGGTGAGGTGACCCTGATCATCACCGGCGGCCTGCGCACCCCGGCCGACTTCGCC
>CALZJC010000369.1 GCA_945787525.1 Thermoanaerobaculia bacterium
GCAAGGAGCCGAAGCGGGCCTACTATTTCATTCAGGCAGACGACCTCACGCGTTTCGCCGAAGGCTCCGAGCTGCCGAAGCTGGTACCCTGAGGACATGTTCAGAGGTTTGATGCTCGCCGCCATCGCCGTGGGGCTGGGGCTGTTCGGCGCCTCGCTGCTGCGCACCGAGAAGCGGTCGACCAGTAGGGCCGCCGCAGAGCCGCCCGCCGGCGCCGTCTGCAGCGCCCGAACCCGCTCCGGCGCCCCCTGCAGCCGCGCTGCCGAGCCGGGCTCGGATCGCTGCTGGCAGCACCGCTAGCTAGCGCTACGACGATCGGTGAGCAGGTCAGGCCAGCCTGACCTTCTCACCAATCGTCTACGAAACGCCGTATCTGCGTGAATCTGCAGCGTTACGCTCCGGTCGGGCATCCTCAGCGTGCTTCGAGCACGCTTGCGGTGCCCACGGTCGCAAGCCTCGCATCTTCAGGCAGTTACGACGTTTCGCTGCGACGATCGGTGAGAAGGTCAGGCCTCGGATGATGGGCAGAACATGGAGAGCGGGTCTGCGTATGTTGGCGGCGGCGGCGGTCGGGTCGCTGGTCGTCGGCTGCTCGGTCAACCCGGCCACCGGCGAGCGTCAGCTGACCCTGATCGGCGAGGCACAGGAGATCCAGATGGGCCGCGAGGCCGACCAGGAGATCTCGGCGTCGCTCGGCCTCTACCCGGACGAAGCCGCGCAGAGCTACGTGTCGGCGCTGGGCAAGGAGCTCGCCGCCAGGTCGGAACGGCCGGGCCTGCCCTGGTCCTTCAAGGTGGTCGACGACCCGATCGTCAACGCCTTCGCGCTGCCCGGCGGCTTCATCTACGTGACCCGCGGCATCATGGCGCACCTGAGCTCGGAGGCCGAGCTGGCGGCGGTGCTGGGACACGAGATCGGTCACGTCACCGGGCGCCACTCGGTCGAGCGGCTGAGCAAGGCGCAGCTGGCCAACGCGGGGCTGGGCGTCGGCATGATCGTCAGTCCCGAGTTTCGGCAGTTGGGGGATCTGGCGCAGATGGGCATGGGCCTGCTGTTCCTCAAGTACTCGCGCGACGACGAGCGCGAGGCCGACGACCTCGGCTTACGCTACAGCCTGCGCGGCGGTTACGACGCCCGCGAGATGCCGGAGGTATTCACGGTGCTCAAGCGGGTCGGCGAGATGGCCGGTGCCGGCGGCATCCCCAACTGGCTCGCCACCCATCCGGATCCGGAGGAGAGGCGGCAGCGCATCGAGGGCCTGCTGGCGGGCCGCGAGGCCGAGTTCCAGGGTCTCAAGATCGAGCGCGCCGCCTATTTCCAGCGTCTCGACGGCATGACCTTCGGGCCCAACCCTCGCGAGGGCTATTTCGAGGACGGCGTCTTCTATCACCCGGAGCTGGCGTTCGAGCTGAAGTTCCCGCAAGGCTGGAAGACCAACAACCAGCGGCAGACGGTGAGCGCCGTCAGCGAGGCGCAGGACGCTCTGATGCAGCTCACCCTGGCGCAGGATGCCGACACCGGCGCGGCGGTGCGGCGTTTTCTCGGGCAAAAGGGGGTCGAGGGCGGGCAGGTCAGCAACACGCGGATCAATGGACTCGGCGCCTCGTGGGCGGCCTTCGAGGTGCCCGACGAGCAGAACCCGCTGTCCGGTCGCGTGGTCTGTATCCGTCATGGCCAAAACACCTTCCAGCTGATGGCGCTGGCGAAGCGCGACAGCTGGGCCAAGAACAACGCCGCCCTGGAAGGTGGCCAGCGCAGCTTCGCGCAGCTGACGGACCGCCGTTTTCTCGACGTGCAGCCGGCACGCCTGAAACTCCAGCGAATCCCGCGGGCCATGACCCTGCGCGAGTTCTCCGAGAGCTATCCATCGAGTATCGATCTCGACAGCCTCGCCCTGATCAACCACGTCCAGCCGGATGACCGGCTGGAGGCTGGCACGACGGTCAAGCGCGTCGTCGGAGGCATGCCAGGCTAGCCCTGGAGAAGTGCAGGCTGGCCGCGGCCGCTCAGTAGTCCAGGTAGCCGCCGCGCGTGCGGACTCGCAGCCCGGGCCGATTCACCCGCACCCGCACTTTGTGCCAGCTGCCGTCGTTGCGGTTGCCCAGCGGGTAGTAGCCGAGCACGTACTGGTCGCGCAGCTCCTCCAGGATTGCCCGCACCGAGCCTTCCGCCTGGTCTACCCGCTGCAGGTCGAGGATGCGGCCACCGGTCTCGGCGACGATCTCGCCGAGCAGACGCCACTCCCGGCGGTAGTCGTCGGCATTCTTCCAGGAGGAGAAGCGCGCCGGCTGCACTCCCTCGGCGTCGAGTCGCAGCCAGTAGATCATCGCCCGGCTGCGTCTCACCAGCCACGCCACCTCGCGCATGCGTAGCACGCTGTGGCTGTCGAGGCCGTCGGAGAGAACGATCACGACCCGCCGGCCCTGACGCGACTCGAGCTGCTTGATCGCCAGGTACAGGTGGTCGAAGAGCGCCGTCCCGCCATCGGCCCGGACCTCGGTCAGCGCCGTCGGCAGGCTGGCGCCGGCGCCGACGAACGGGCTCGCGTAGAGCAGGCGGTCCGAGAACAGGTGAATCGCCACTTCGTCGTTGGTCCGTGCCGCGGCGGCGAAGGCCGCCGCCCCGCGCACCGCCAGACCGAGCCGGCGGCCGGTCATGCTGACGCTGGCGTCCACCAGCACCACGGCGGCCAGCGGCACCTCGCCGCCGGCGAACGTCACGATCTCCTGCCGGGCGCCGTCGTCGATGACCTCGAACTCGTCCCGGCGCAGGCCCCGGACCCGGGACTCGCCGTCGGTCACCGTGATGTACAGCTGCTGCAGCTCGATGTCGAGCTCCAGGTCGACGCGGATCGGCGGTGTCACGACCACCGCGGTCGCCTGGCCTCCCCGGTGGCCGAACGCTCGCACCTCGAAACGGTGCTCGATGTTCTCCCAGCCGACGTCGACCGACAGCTCGAAGGGGGGCCGGGTCAACTCGTCGACCGTCTCGCCATCGACCAGGAACTCGACCCTGGCGACCTCATCGGGAGGGTAGACGACCGCCCCGAAATCGACTGCGCCGAACACCGGCTCGAGCCCCTCGGGCGCGGTGATGGAGACGTGCAGCTCCTGGCTCCAGAGCACCGCCGGTGCCAGCGCCAGCGCCAGAGTCGCGATCCAGCGGCTCATGGTCTGACCGCCGCGTCGCGGCCGAGCTCCGCGACCAGGGCGGCCCGGAGAGCGGCGGAGTCCCGGCTCAGCGCCGCCCGCGCCCGCTCCAGCGGTCCGTTCGCCCAAGCGTCATAGGTCAGGCGCTCGGAGGCCTCGGCGGCCCCTGGCGCTGCCGCCACCGGCTCGAGGCTCTCCCAGGAGCGGGAGAGCAGTCCCTGCCGGTCGTGCACGTGGGCCAGCAGGATCCACAGTGCCTGGCGCTCGGGCATGCGTTGGAGAGCGCCGCGCAGCAGCAGATCCGCCTCCTCGGGCAACCCGGCCTCGAGCTGGCTGCGAGCCAGCTCTTCACAGGCGACGGCGCTGACCCAATCCCTGCCGTCGCCGGTGGCGATCGGGTCGAGGAGCTCGCGAAAGCGCTGCCGGTCGCCAGTGCGCTCCAGGTTCAGCGCCAGTCGCAGCCGCGCCTCCTCGAGCTCCGGCGACGCCGCCACCAGCCGTTCCAGCCGGTCGACCGCCTTGGCGTACTCGCCTTACTTCTCGTAGCTGGAGGCGAGCCCGAGCAGAGCCGCCTGATTGTCGGGGTGGTGTGCGAGGGCCCGGCCGAACAGCCGCCGGCTGTCGCCGGGCGCCCGCAGCTGTTGCATGTAGCCGCCGACGCTGGCCAGGATCCCAGCCGTGGTTTCGGGCTCTCCGCCGTGCTCGGCGTACAGCTCGGCGAGGGCTTCCAGCAGGCGGCGGGTGTGGGTCACGAGCGAGAAGAGATGGCGGCGGCGG
>CALZJC010000370.1 GCA_945787525.1 Thermoanaerobaculia bacterium
CGAGGCCCCAGAGGCAGTCACCGCGGCGCCACGACCGGGTGTGGCAGCCGGTGCCGCCGACCCGCGCCACGAGAGAGCGGCCCACGCCAGGGCGGCGACCAGGGCGGCCGCCCGGCCCTGGCCCGCACCCAGCGCCACCGCAAGCACGAACATCGCCATGCCGACTTCAGGCCGCAGCCAACCCTCGAGCCGCGAGGTCTGCCTCGCCGCCAACCGCGCGGCGGCCAGCAGCAGCGCCAGGGCGACCACCAGGACCGCGCCGCGACGGGCCAGGTCGGCCGCCGGCGACGGGGCGACACGGCCCTGCGGCGCTTCGATCAACAGGCTGGGCGCGTCCGCCAGAGCGACGGTCAGCAGCCCGGGCCGCGCCTCGGCCCCGGGCGTCACGAGGGTCCAGCGCAGTGCGACGCCGGCGCCGCCCGGCGGTCCGAACGGCAGCCGGTCGGTCGACAGGCTGCGGCCCGCGACCAGACGCCACGGGCGCTCGCCGCCGCCCAGCGGCACGGTCCGGAAGAGGGTCACGGCGCTGAAGCCGGCGATGTGGCTGCGCGGCGCCCGCGCCAGGTCGGGCTCGCGCGGCTCGTGCAGCAGGCCCGGACCCGCCCAGGCCCGGGCCGAGCCGTTGGGATCGGCGAGCAGCAGCGTCAGATCGTCGCCGCCGGCTTTGGCCAGGACGCGAGACAGGGTCTCGAACGCCTCCAGCCGCCCGGCGTCGTCGTCGGCCGGCACCTCGAGCTGGCCCGCCGCGGCCTCGGCCAGCCGATCCATCTCGACCCAGATCCTGCCGTAGCCCCGCCGCGCCCGCTCCACCAGCCGGTCGGCCGAGGCCTCGGCGTCCGGGCGCATGACGTGCTCGGCCGTCAGGAGCCCTAGCGAGACGACGACGGCGGCACCGACCAGCAGGGCGCCACCACCCCGCGGGCGCGTCGCGAGCCACAGCACCGCCACCAGCAGCAGGCCCGTCGGGGCCCACACCCCCGGCGCCAGGGTGGTCGCCGCGAGAGCGGCCAGAAGCCACGAGCGAGCGACGGGGTTGGCGGTGAAGGTGCCCATGGTCGGTCGCGGGCCGGGCGCCCCGCCGTCGTTCAAGCGCTGTCGAGCATCGGCAGCCGCAGCCCGTGCCGGCGGGCGGTGCCGATGGCCCGCTCGTAGCCGGCGTCCGCGTGGCGAGCGACTCCCATTCCGGGGTCGCCGGTGAGGACCCTCTGCAAACGCCTTGCCGCCGCGGCGCTGCCGTCGCAGACGATCACCATGCCGGCGTGCAGCGACAGCCCGATCCCGACGCCGCCGCCATGGTGCACGGAGACCCACGAAGCGCCGTTGACCGCGTTGAGCAGCGCATTGAGGATCGGCCAGTCGGCGATCGCGTCGGAGCCGTCGAGCATGCCCTCGGTCTCGCGATTGGGCGAGGCCACCGAGCCGCAGTCCAGATGGTCGCGGCCGATGACGATCGGCGCCTTGACGCGGCCGCTGGCGACCAGATCGTTGAACGCCTTGCCGGCCGCGGCGCGCTCGCCGTAGCCGAGCCAGCAGATACGCGCCGGCAGGCCCTGGAAGGCGACCCGCTCGCGCGCCAGCCGGATCCACCGGGAAAGCGTCTCGTCCTCCGGAAACAGCTTCAGGATGGCCTCGTCCGTGGCCGCCAGGTCCTCCGGATCACCCGACAGCACCGCCCAGCGGAACGGCCCCTTGCCGTCGCAGAACAGCGGCCGGATGAACAGTGGTACGAAGCCGCCGATCTCGAAGGCTTCGGCCACCCCGGCGTCCAGGGCCTGGCCGCGCAGGTTGTTGCCGTAGTCGAAGGTCAGCGCGCCGCGCTCCTTGAGCGCCAGCATCGAGCGCACGTGCTCGGCCATCGAGAGCATCGAGCGACGGATGTACTCCTCCGGGTCCGCCGTGCGCAGGGCCAGCGCCTCGGCATACGGCAAGCCGTGCGGCACGTAGCCCTCGAGGGCGTCATGAGCCGAGGTCTGGTCGGTCAGCGCGTCGGGGACCACGTCGCGCTCCAGCAGCCGGGCCAGCAGATCGACGGCATTGACCTCGACGCCGATCGACAGCGGCCGTCCGGCGTCGCGCGCCGCCAGCGCGGCGTCGATCGCCCCGTCCAGGTCCCCGGTGCGCTCGTCCAGGTAGCGGGTACCGATCCTCCGGCGGATGCGCTCGGCGTCCACCTCGGCGACCAGGCAGACACCCTCGTTCATCGTCACCGCCAGCGGCTGCGCGCCGCCCATGCCGCCCAGGCCGGCGGTCACGGTCAGCCGGCCCCGCAGCGTGCCGTCGAAGCACTGCCTGGCACATTCGGCGAGCGTCTCGTAGGTGCCCTGCAGAATCCCCTGGGTGCCGATGTAGATCCACGAGCCGGCGGTCATCTGGCCGAACATCGTCAGCCCGAGCCCCTCGAGCCGGCGAAACTCGTCGGCCGTCGCCCAGCGCGGCACCAGCAGAGCGTTGGCAATCAGCACCCGCGGAGCGTCGGCATGGCTGGGGAAGACGGCGACCGGTTTGCCCGACTGAACCAGCAGGGTCTCCTCGTTGCCCAGCTCGCGCAGCGCACCGACGATGGCGTCGAACGAGCGCCAGTCCCTGGCCGCCTTGCCCGAGCCGCCATAGACCACCAGCTCGTCCGGATTCTCGGCCACCTCGGGATCGAGGTTGTTCATCAGCATGCGCAGCGCCGCCTCCTGCTGCCAGCCACGGCAGCTGAGCTCGAGGCCCCGCGGGGCGCGCACCGGCCGGGCGCCGGTCTGCGAGACGGCGTTCACCCGGTCATTCTAGGACAAGCAGCGGCAGGGAAACGCCGCGTCGCAGCAGGTGATCGGTGAGAACGTCAGGCTAGAGCAGATCGGCCAGGTGAGGATCGATGTCCGCGGTGAGAAAGCCATCGGCGGCCTCGAGGTCGTCGGCCAGGGGGTGATCCTCGCTCCACGGCGCCACCCTGTCGCGCAGCGCCGCGTGCAGCTCTTCGAGCGGGCTGCTCGAGCGCAGCGGGCGCAGGAGATCGATCGCCCGCGCCGCGACGACCAGCTCGATCGCGAGGATCCGGCGCAGCGCCGGCAGGGTGTCCCGCAGCTTCAATGCGGCGCCCATGCCCATCGACACGTGGTCCTCTTTGTCCGCCGACGTCGGGATGGAGTCCACCGACGCGGGATGCGCCAGCACCCGGATCTCGCCGACCGTGCTCGCCGCCGTCACCTGGGCGATCATGAGGCCGGAGTCGAGACCGGGATCGGCGGCCAGAAAGGGCGCCAGACCCGAGAAGGCCGCGACCGTCAGCTTCTCGATCCGGCGCTCCGAGATCGAGCCGAGCTCGGCCACACCGAGGGCCAGACAGTCCGCGGCCAGGGCGATCGGCTCGCCGTGGAAATTACCGCCCGACAGCACCGCACCGTCCTCCGGGAACACCAGCGGGTTGTCGGTCACCGAGTTCATCTCTATCGCCAGCTTGGCCTCGGCATCGGACAGCAGATCGCGCACCGCGCCGTGTACCTGGGGCATGCAGCGCACCGAGTACGGATCCTGGATCCGGAGATCGCCCACCCGGTGCGATTCGCGGATCCCGGACCCCTGCAGCAGTCGCCAGAGATTGGCCGCGCTGTCGCGCTGGCCGGCATAGGGCCGCAAGGCATGCAGGCGGGCGTCGAAGGCGGTGTCGGAGCCCCGCAGCGCGTCGGTGGTCAGCGCGCCCACCAGATCGGCAACCCGCGCCAGGCGCCGGATATTCAGCGCCGCGAGGCCGACGACCGCAGTCATCGCCTGGGTGCCGTTGATCAGCGCCAGGCCCTCCTTCGCCTCCAGCCGCAGGGGCTCGAGGCCGGCCTCGGCGAGGGCCTCGCCCGCCGCCATCTCCCGGCCTCGCCAGCGCACCACGCCCTGCCCGATCAACGGCAGGGCGAGATGAGCCAG
>CALZJC010000371.1 GCA_945787525.1 Thermoanaerobaculia bacterium
GTTTGGGGTCGAACGCCCCGCGACTATTCAGTATCCGTCCTTCGCCCTCACCTCGCGCCGCCCGTCGGGGTAGGAAAACTGCGAAATTTCGCTGGCCGCCCGCGAACCGCTGCCGAGGGCAGCGCCGCAGAGGCCCGGCGAGGCCGCTGAGTCACTTGTCGCACGGGACACTAGTCTTGTGTCTCCGACTTGGCTTGCCGTATGGGCGAGCCCTCGGCGTTGCTGGCAAGGCTCGCTGACGCAGGCATAGCCGAGCCTATGTCGAGGAAGCGCGACGTAGCCAACGACGTCGAGGGCCGCCCAGACGGTAAGGCGAAGTCGGAGACACAACACTAGAATGCTCTGCGAGGAGGAAGAAGAATGCGAGCGCGCGACCGCGAGATCGCCAACACCCCGGAGCGGGACCGGCGCTACGAGACGCTGCTCGGCTGCTTCAAGGCCGCGCGGCTGCTGGACCCCTACTCCCCCACCGCACCCACCTTGATCGCCCGCCGGTTCAACGAGGACCGCGAGCTGCCCGAGGAGCGGGTCACGGCGATGTTCGAGGCCGTGCTCTCGTCGCCGAGCGTGCACTGGCAAGCCTCGGCGGGAGCTAGCGCCGCACAACTCTCGCAAGGAGGCACCCGATGTCACGCAGCCTGAAGACCCTCTCCGCCGGCGCGGTGCTGGCGGCGAGCTTTCTCCTGTTCGGCCACGAGGCCACCGCCCAGCGCACGGTCAAGCCCGTACTGCACGGCAAGCACTGGGTGGCCGTCACCGGCAAGCCGCTGGCCGCCACCGCCGGGGCGCTGACCTTTGCCAGGGGCGGCAACGCGGTCGACGCCGCCTGCGCCATGCTGGCCGCCACCTCGACGATGTGGGACACGCTCGGCTGGGGCGGCGAGACCCAGGCGCTGGTCCACAACCCCGAGACCGGACAGGTGATCGGTGTCAACGCACTCGGGGTGGCGCCCACCGGCGCGACGGTGGAGTTCTTCACGGAGCGCGGCGACCGCTATCCCCCCGAGTTCGGCCCGTTGGCCGCCGTGACCCCCGGCACGCCGGGCGGGCTGATGGTGATGCTGGCCGAGTGGGGCCGTCTGAGCCTGGCCGAGGTGCTGGCGCCGGCGATCGAGATGGCCGACGGCTACCCGATCGAGCGCTCGCAGGCCGACAACATGGAGCGCCGGCGCGGCATGCTCGCCGGGTGGCCCTACTCGCGGGCTGTCTTCCTGCCCCATCTCGAGGCCTGCGAGACCGCGGCGGCGCCGGCCGACTGCCGCGCGGCGCCGCGCCCCGGCGAGGTCTTCCGCCAGAGCGATCTCGCGGCCACCCTGCGCAAGCTGGTCGAGGCCGAGCGTCGGGCGCTGGCCGAGGGCAAGGGCCGAGAGCAGGCGATCCAGGCTGCCTACGACCGTTTCTACCGCGGTGACGTCGCCCGCGAGCTGGTGCGGTCCACCCAGGAGCAGGGCGGTCTGATCACCATGGACGACCTCGATCGCTGGCGGGTTCGCCTCGAAGAGCCGGTGAGCACGACCTACAAGGGAATCGAGGTCTACAAGCTCACCCACTGGGTGCAGGGACCGGTGATGTTGCAGGCGCTGAACATCCTCGAGAACCTCGACCTCGCCGCACTGGGCTACAACTCGGCGGCCTACGTGCACGCCATCTACCAGGCGATGAACCTGGCCTTCGCCGACCGCGACTTCTACTACGGCGACCCCTACTACCCGCCCGAGGAGCCGATCGAGGGGCTGCTCTCCAAGCAGTACGCCCGCGCCCGCTTCGAGACCATCGACTGGGAGGCCAACGACCCCGAGGCCAGGCCCGGCGATCCCTACCCGTTCCAGGACGCCGAGAACCCGTTCCTCGAGCTGCTCGAGCGCTGGACACCCATACCGCCCACCGGTGACGCCGAAGGTGAAGGGAGCTGGCAGCAGAGTCTGCTGATGACCCCCGACGAAGCGTTCACCGCCGGCACCACCTCCATCCAGGCCGCCGACGCCGACGGCTGGGTGGTCTCGGTGACGCCCAGCGGCGGCTGGATCCCGGCGGTCATCGCCGGCCAGACCGGCGTCGGCCTCTCGCAGCGCATGCAGAGCTTCGTGCTCGACCCGCGGCTCAATCCGTACAACCTGCCCGAGCCCGGCAAGCGCCCGCGCGCCACCCTGACGCCCGGCATGGCGCTCGAGGACGGCAAGCCGTACCTCTCGTTCGCGGTCCAGGGCGGCGACACCCAGGACCAGAACCTGCTCCAGTTCTTCCTCAACATCGTCGAGTTCGACATGAACGTGCAGCAGGCGGTCGAGGCGGCCAACATCGTCAGCTACCAGATGCAGTCCAGCTTCGGCGCTCACAAATCCGAGCCCGGACGACTGGTGCTGCGCGACGACGTGCCGGACTGGGTGCGGGCCAGGCTGCGCCGCATGGGATACCGGGTGGAGACCCGGCGCCGCACCTCGGGGCCGATCACCGCCATCTATTTCGACCGCGAGCACGGCACGATGTGGGGCGGCGCCTCCGACTACGGCGAGGACTACGGGCTGGCCTGGTAGAGGCAACGCGTCGTGCTCAACCATCGACGAGGCGGGGCGGATCGATGACCGGCTTCCTGACCGCGGCGGGCTACTGGCTCGCCGCCTTCATGCTGGCGACCTTCCCGGCGGCGGTTCTCTTCTGGGTGCTGATCCACCCGTTCGCCCGCTTCTGGCGGCGGCGCGGCCCGGCGGTCGCCTACAGCGTGGTGGCGCTCGTCTGCCTGGGCGTGGCCTACCTGATCTTCCAGATTCGCCAGCCGGTGCTGGCGGTCCGCTGGCCGTTCTCGTGGTGGCTGGTGGCGCTGGGCCTGATGCTCTACGGCGCCGCCATCTGGCTGGAGGTCGAGTGCCGCCGTCACCTGAAGCTGAGCACCCTGCTCGGCGCGCCCGAGCTGGGACGGGACCCGGGCCGGGTGCTGGCGGGCGGCATCTACGGCCGCCTGCGTCACCCGCGCTACCTGTCGGTCATCCTGGGCGTGCTCGGCTGGTCCTGTTTCCTCAACTACCCGGCGATCTGGCTGCTGGCGATCGCCGTCGTGCCCGGTTTCTACCTGGTGATCCTGCTCGAGGAGCGCGAGCTCAGGGACCGGTTCGGCGGCGAGTACGAGGGGTACATGCGCGCCGTGCCCAACCGGCTGCTGCCGCGGCTCGGCCGGGGTGTCTGAGGGCCCGGCCGGCTTGGAGCCGAGTGGCCGGCCCTCTGGACGGGGAGCCATCCTGCGCGCGCTGCTTTCGCTGCCTGCTCGAGGCGGGCACCGGTCGACCTCCGTGTCGATGCACGAGCGGTCGAGACGGCGCTCGACCGCTACAATCGCCGCATGACGAGACACCGGCTCGGCGCGACGTTGGCCCTCACCCTCTTGGCCGCCGGCTGCGCTACCGACGCTCCGGAGGAGGCCGCAGCGGCCGTGGCGACAGGGCTCGAGAACGGTTCGTTCACCGCCACGCTCAACGGCCACGAGATCCACTACGAGGTCCACGGCTCGGGTCCGGTGCTGATGACGCTGCCGAACTCCTGGGGGTTGACTCACCAGGGCCTCCGAGCCCTCTACGAGCCGCTCGAAGAGCACCTGACGATGGTCTATTTCGATCCCCGGGGTATGGGCGAGCCGGGGCCGGTGGTCGAGGAGAGCGACATGTCGCTGGGCGCGGTACGTGACGATCTCGACGCCCTGCGCCGGCATCTCGGCCTCGACCGGGTGAACGCCATCGGCTGGTCCAACGGCGCCACCAACCTGATCTTCCTGGCCTCCGAGCGGCCCGAGATCCTCGAGTCGGCGATCTTTCTGCACGGCGTCTCCCGCGCCACGGCCGCGGACTTCGCCGGCTTTGCCGAGGAGTACCCGGAATGGGCGGCGGCCTCGGCCTAGCTAAAGCAGTACAT
>CALZJC010000372.1 GCA_945787525.1 Thermoanaerobaculia bacterium
TCTAGTGACCGCGATCCTGGCGCTGCTCGTCGCGCCGTGCGTCCAGATCGCCTACCAGTGGGAGCGGGCAGTGGTGCTGCGGTTCGGGCGCTTCCGGGGCCTCAAATCCTCCGGGCTGTTCCTGATCTTTCCGGTGATCGACAAAGTGGCCCAGTTCGTCGACCAGCGGATCCGGGTCAGCGACTTCTCCGCCGAGACCACCCTCACCGCCGACACCGTGCCGGTGAACGTCGATGCCATCGCCTTCTGGATGGTCTGGGACGCCGAGAAGTCGGTGCTCGAGGTCGAGCACTTCGAGCAGGCGGTGGTCCTGTCGGCACAGACCGCGCTGCGCAACGCCATCGGGAAGCACGACCTGGCCGAGCTGCTCTCCGAGCGCGATCAGCTCGGGGCCGAGATCCAGACCGTTCTGGATGACAATACCAACGCCTGGGGCATCACCACACAGGCGGTGGAGATCCGCGACATCATCATCCCCAAGGGGCTCGAGGACGCCATGTCGCGCCAGGCCCAGGCCGAGCGCGAGCGCCAGAGTCGCATCATCCTCGGCACCGCCGAGACCGAGATCGCCGAGAAGTTCGCCCGCGCCTCCGAGCACTACCGCGACAACCCGGTCGCCCTCCACCTGCGGGCGATGAACATGGTCTACGAAGGGCTGCGTCAGAAGGGCTCGATGATCATCGTGCCGTCCTCCGCCGTCGAGACCATGGGCCTCGGCGCCCTGGGCGGCCTCACCGCCTTTGGCAAGGACGCGGTCGAGGCCGGCGGCCAGGTGGCAGAGCCCACCCCTACGGCCGAAGAGGCATCTACGGCATCGTCATGATCCTCAACGCCCTCGGCCACCTCGGCGGCTCGATTCTGCCGGGTCGCTGGCTGCCCGGTATGATCTCCTCACCGTTCCTGCTGGTGGCCGCCCTTTTCCTGCTCCTGACCGTGCCGCGGCCTCCGCGAGCCGGTGCTCCGGGCTCTTCGAGCTGGCCAGGATGATGGTCTCAGTCCGTCCCACCGCCGCCACGCCGCCGCCTAGGCGCCCAATCCGCTGGTGGCCGGCAGCCGTCATTCTCGCGCTGGCAGTGACGCGCCTCGCGATCGCCTGGCTGCGCGATGCGCCCAGCACTCAGGCGCGGGTGGTTCCTACCCTCAAGGTCATGGTCCTGAGCGCTGCGCTGCTCTTTCTCTGGGCAGTGCTCTTCTCACGGCTGCCGGGTCGTGCCCGGCTGGCGATCGCTCTCGCGGTGCTCCTCGTCGGCGCGGCCCTCCGGCTGACCGTGCGCATCACCGGCGTCAGCGGCAACGTGGTACCCATCCTGACCTGGCGCTGGAGTGGTCCACCATCGCTCGAGGACCCAGGCTCGCTCAGCGCCGCTTCCAGCGGCGGGCCGCGCCTGGGCGACTATCCGCAGTTCTATGGCCCGCGGCGTGACGCCACACTGCCGGGCCCGCGCCTCGCGACGGATTGGCGGTCGCGCCCACCGCGCCAACTCTGGAGACGGCAGGTGGGAGAGGCCTGGTCGTCCTTCGCCGTCGTCGGTGCGGCGGCGGTCACCCAGGAGCAGCGTGGCGAGGACGAGGTCGTCGTGCGCTACGACCTCGAGTCCGGAAAGCAGGTCTGGCTCCACACCGACAGGACGCGCCTGACCACCACCATCGGTGGCAGGGGCCCGCGGGCGACGCCCACGATCGGCGACGGCCGCGTCTATGCCCTGGGCGCGACCGGTAGGCTCAACTGCCTCGAGCTGGACAGCGGCGAGCTCGTATGGTCGCGCGATCTGGTGGGCGACCACCAGCTGCGCCTCGCCGACTACGGGATGCCGTCCTCGCCGCTGCTCGTCGACGACCTCGTGGTGGTTCAGCTGGCGCGGGTTGGCAGCTCGCTGGCCGCATACCGCCGCTCCGACGGTGCGCCCGTCTGGCGGGCGGGCCAGGACTCGGGTAGCTACAGCTCGCCGATCCTGGCCACGGTCGGCGGGGTCCGCCAGCTCCTGATCGTCAACCAGCGCAGCGTCGCCGGCCATCTGCCGGAGAGCGGCGAGATGCTCTGGCGGGAGGAGTGGCCGGTTCCCGGCGAGAAGATCACGCCGCCCCTGATCCTCGGTGAGGACCGCTTTCTGGTCTCGGCCGGCTACGGCGCCGGTAGCCGACTCCTCCGCTTGCGAGCGGACCAGGCGGGCCTCGCCATCGAAGAGCTCTGGGCGAGTCCTCGCTTGAAGTCCAAGTTCGCCTCCATGGTGGTGCACCAGGGCACGGTCTACGGGCTCGACGACGGGGTTCTCACCGCACTCGACCCCGAGACCGGCAAGCGGCTCTGGAAACGCGGCCGCTACGGCCATGGCCAAATGATCCTGGTCGCCGGTCTGCTCCTCATCCAGACCGAGAAGGGCGACGTCGTGCTGGTCGAGGCGACGCCCGAGGAGCACCGCGAGCTGTCGCGCCTCGAGGCCCTGACCGGCAAGACCTGGAACCCGCCGGCACTGGCCGGCCGCTACCTCCTGGTACGCAACAACCGTGAGGCGGCCTGCTACGAGTTGCCCGTCGAGTGATCGCCACGGCACCATGAAGCTCCTGTTCGTCGCGCTGCGCGCTGCCTTCTTCGCCGGTTGCTTCTTCTACTTCTGGGCCTGGTTGGCGCTGTCGGTGCGCGCCTACGACGCCAACCTCGGAGGCCCGCTTCCCGCCTGGCCGGCCATCGCCGGCTGGGCCCTGGTGGCGCTCGGCGTGCCCCTGACGCTGACCTGTGTGGGGCTCTTCGTGCTGCGCGGACGCGGCACGCCGGCGCCATTCGACCCGCCGCGCGAGTTCGTCGCCAGCGGGCCCTATCGGCTGGTACGCAACCCGATGTACCTGGGCGGCCTGGCCATTCTGCTCGGCTCGGCGCTGATCCTGCGCTCGCCGTCGGTCGTGCTGCTGGCGGTGGGCTTCATTCTCGTGTTTCATCTGTTCGTCCTGGTCTTCGAGGAGCCCACCCTCGAGCGGAGCTTCGGCGACAGCTACCGGGAGTACCGGCGCGCGGTGGGTCGCTGGCTGCCGACGTGGCGGCGCCGGTGACCCGCCGGCCTACTCGGCGCTCGCCTCGCCCCGGACTTCGAGCTCGGTCCAGCGCCGCGGCTCGGCCCCGAACCGCCGACCAGCGACGCCGGCCGCCTGCCGCGAGCCGAAGGCCAGGATCCCGGACGCCATCGGCGTGCCGCGCTCCGGGTCCTCGACGAACCAGGCCTCCTCCACCGCCAGCCAGGAGCCGGTCTCGTCGTGCACCCAGGCGACCGGGTTTGCGGCACCCCGATTGGCCTCGAGGAAGCCCTGCAGGCAGCCGGGATCGTCGAACCGGTGCCCGTGGCCATCGAGCCGCGCCGCGGCCGCGTGGCGCTGTTCGCTGATCACCATGCGGCAGTAATCGCAGATGTCCTCGCCGTAGAGGATCTCCGGCGCATCCGAACCTGCGCCACCGGCGCAACCGGTGAAGAGCGCCCAGAGACCGACCATGGCAAGAAGCAGCTGTCTCATAGCGCCCCTCGCCGCCGCAGGACCATCAGGGCGGCGACCAGCGGCCCGACGGTCCACCCGACCAGCAGGCCTATCAGAAGCGGCAGCACGCCATCGCCCAGGCTACGCGTCGCGTACAGACCGGCCGGCCCCAGGCTCTCCAACCCGCCTCGCAACAGCAGCACGGCCATCAGCTTGAACTCCTGCAGCGGGTTGAGCAGCGTCATGAAGAGCAGCTGCCGCGCCTCGAGCCGCAGCATGAGCGAGGTGCCCATGACCCCCAGATCGCCGACGAAGACAAAACCGAACCAGACGAACAGCGCCAGCCCGGTGGCCACCGAGGCCCGCTCGACCAGGGCCGAAAGCAGCAGCCCCAGGCTCACCGACGCCGCGGCCAAGAGCAGCGTCAGCCCCAGAACTTGCCCAGCAGGTACTCGCCGACCGAGATCGGCTGCGCCAGCGTGTAGAGCAGCTGACCGCGCTCGCGCTCACCGGCGATGGCCGCGGCGCCCAGCGTGAGTCCCATCAGCGGCACCACCAGCAGTACCAGGTTGATCAGGCTGGCGGTGGTTCTACCGAGCCCCGCGAAGCCGACCCGCGCCGCCCCGGCCAGGCTGAGATAGGACAGCGCCAACGCGAGAATCGAGAACGCCACCGCGTAGAGCAGAAACCAGCGGTTGCGACGCGCGTCCCGCATCTCCTTGGCACACAGGATCGCCGTCGTTCGCAGGCTACTCGCCACCGCGACTCCCCCGCCGGTCGACCATGTCCACCTCGAAGTCGATCAGCTCCACCGCGGCGCGGTCGAGCGTCCGGATCGGCCCCAGCTTGCCTTCGGCGCTCACCTCCACCACCAGGTGCTCGCCCAGGCGCCGGGGAGAGAACCCGGCTGAGGAGAGCGCCTCGCCCGCCTGCTCGAGCTGATCGGCGGCGACGCGGAGCCACATTTCGGCCTGCCGGCCGCCGTCGTACAGCACTTCGGACGGCGCCCCGTCGGCGACCAGCCGACCGGCGTCCAGATAGAGCACCCGATCGGCCAGGGAGAGCACTTCCTCCGGTCGGTGCGACGAGAACAGCAGCGTCAGACCACTTTCCTTGAGCCCACCCAGCAGCGCGATGAAATCGGCCCGCGCCCGCGCGTCGAGGTTGGCAGTCGGCTCGTCGAGGACCAGGATCGGTGGCTGCGAGAGCAATGCCAGGGCGAGTGCCAGGCGCTGCCTCTGGCCGCCCGACAGGTCGCCGACGCGCTTGCCGACCTCCCGCGCCAGGCCCAGCCGCTCGAGCAGCTCCGGGGTTCGCGTTGCCGCCACCCGACGCAGGCGAGCGAAGAGGTCGAGGGTCTCACCGACCTCCAGATCCCTCTGCAGCGCGATCTCCTGCGGCACGAAGCCGATCGCCGACCGGGCCGAGCGACCGTTGCGCCAAGGGTCCACCCCGGCGACGCGCGCCTCGCCCTCGAACGGCAGGACGCCCAGCAGGACGCGCAGCAGGGTCGTCTTGCCCGCACCGTTGGGTCCCCAGACCGCCACCGACTCGCCGGCCGCGATCTCGAAACCGACGTCGTCCAGAGCCGCCGTCTCGCCGAAGTACTTGCTGACGCCTCGTGCCTGCACCAGCGCAGTGCCGGTGCCGAAGGCCACCTCGGCCGACCTCCCTCCCTGTTTCCCTTCCCCACCGCTTCGCTCCGCGGTGGCGGGCGCGGCGAGCAACAAGGCCGCCAGAAAGAGCAGCGATGCGCCCAGTCCGCTGAAGCCCATACCGCCCGCCGCCGCCAGCGCCGGGCAGCTCTGCGGCTCGGTTGGCGTCATCCTCGGCGCTTCGTCCACGACCTTGGGCCGCGGACGGATCAAGGGCAACGTCCGGGCCGCGACCTCCAGCGCCTCCTTGGCGGGGCTGTAGAGGAACAGCTTCAGCGCCGGGCGGCGATCCGCCAGGTCCTCGAACAGCAGGTCGGCCTGGAACGGCACGTCGCCGACGCCGTCGCCATCGGCGTCATAGCCGACGTAGGTGCTCCAGAAATTATCGCGCCAGAGGTTGGCGGCGGGGTCCGCTCCGCCACCGAGGATCTCCACCTGCTGCTGGTTGTCGACAAAGCTGTTGCCGAGAAAGCTGCCGCGCCGGACGTTGGGCAGGATCGAGACGCCGGCGTCGTTGCCGGCGAAGAGATTGGCCGATACTTCGATGCGGCTGGCCGTCTCCCGCGGGCTGTTGTAGAGAAAGGCGCCGATTCGGTTGCCGACGAAGCGGTTGCCCGAGATCACGGCGTCGTCCATGTCCTTCAGTCCGACGCCAAAGCCGCTCGGGCCATGATTGCCGGCGATCGTGTTGCGGCGCAGCCGGAGCCGGCGCGAGTACATCAGGAAGGCGCCGACCGAGTTGTCTACCAGCAGGTTCTCCTCGATCTCGGCGTCGTCGCAGTACATGAAATGCAGACCGTAGCGACCCCCCGCAACCTGATTGCGCCGCACCGCCAGCCGTTCCGAGTACCACAGCACCACGTCGCGGCTGTCGCTCACCCGGTTTCCTTCGATGAGCACGTCGTCGCTGTACCAGACGCGCACCGCGTCGCCGCGACGCGGCACGTCGAGCCGCTTGCTCGAAATCACGTTGTCGACGATCTCGGAGCGCGACGATTGGCGCAGATAGATGCCGAACAGCACGTCCGCGAACCTGTTGCCCGAGATCCGGCTGCCCGGGCTTTCATCCAGCGTCAGGCCGGAGTTCTCCTCGTCGAGCGAGCTGCCGCTGCCCTGGATGACGAAGCCCGAGATCGAGGTGTCCGGGGCTCTCACCGTGACGACCGTGCCGCTGCCCGGGCCCTCGATGACCGGCCAGTTCCTGCCCTCGAGCGACAGCGGACGGTCGATCGTCAGCGGACCGAGATGGCGACCTCCATCGACGATCAGGCGATCGCCGGCCGCTGCCAGCCGCAGAACCTGCGCCAGCCGCGTCTCGTCCCGCCCATCGATCCTCCAGTCGCGCGCCCGAACCGGCGCCGCACCGAGCGCTGCCGTGGCGCCGGCTACCGCGAAGGCCAGCGCGGCGCTCCGCAACAGGCGCACCGAAAGCCCTTGTCGCGCAACCGTCCGAACCTCTATCACGGGCTGCTAGGCACCCGACCGCCTGCCCGCCCGGCGCGCATCGACCAGCGGCTTGTAGGCGCGACGATGAAAGTACAGCCCAGCGACCACCAGACAGGAGGCGATGGTGGCCAGGACCAGGCCGATGCCTGGCGTTGCCACGGTCGAGAACTGCCCGACGATACCCTTGCCGAGAACCGGCGGCACAAACGGCTTGATGGACGAGCTGAGCGGCGCCGTGGGGTCCAGATTGGTGCCGAAGTTGGCCAGCCAGAACTGCAGGTCGCCGAGGAAGATGAGCGG